>WFRG01000087.1 GCA_015486705.1 Hippea sp.
AGATAACATTAAAAATATGAAATATTAGCAGTAAGCTTTTTAAAGTGTTGACAAAAGATAACTTAGGTGTTATAGATATCTTAGAGGTGTTTAAAAGAAACTGAATTGTTCGTTAAGGACTGAAAAAAAATTATTTTTTAGGAGGTTTACGATGGGAATTAAGGAGAAGCTGTATGAGAAAATCCAGGCCCATAGGCCAAGGATTACGAGGCTTTACAAAGAGTATGCAGACAAGGTCATCGACGATGTTACTGTTTACAAGGTTATTGCAGGTATGAAGGGTATAAAAGCCCTTATTACCGACATCTCCTATCTTGACCCTTATGAGGGTATTAGATTTAGAGGCTACACAATTCCCGAAGCATTGGAAAAGCTGCCAAAGCCAGAAGGAAAAGAAATGCCTTATGTTGAAGGTCATTTCTATCTGCTGCTGACAGGTGAATTGCCTACGGAAGAGGATGTTGAGGAAGTATACAAAGAATGGAAAAAAAGAGAGACTTTGCCTCAGTACGTAATAGATACTTTAAGAGCTATGCCAAGGGATACACATCCAATGACCATGTTTACAGCCGGAATACTTGCAATGCAAAGGGATTCCAAATTTGCTGAGTGGTATGCATCTGGTAAGTTTAATAAGAACGACGCTTGGGAATATATGTATGAAGACGTTATGGACTTGTTGCCTAAATTGCCACTCTTAGGAGCATATATCTATAGAATGAAATATAAAGGTGATACACATATTCCAAGCGATCCTAAGTTGGATTTTGGCGGCAACTTTGCTTACATGATGGGTATTCCTGAGCCATATGACGAAGTTGCAAGAATGTACTTCATCTTGCACTCTGACCATGAGTCCGGAAATGTATCTGCACATACAACTCACCTTGTTGCAAGTGCATTGTCAGATATCTACTACTCCTATGCAGCTGGCATGTGCGGTCTTGCTGGTCCATTACATGGTCTTGCAAACCAAGAGGTTCTGAAATGGATTCAGGGTGTAATGGAAAAAATGGGCGGCAAGATTCCTACCAAAGAAGAGATGGAGAAATTTGTTTGGGATACATTGAATGGCGGTCAGGTAATACCAGGATTTGGCCATGCAGTTTTGAGAAAGACAGACCCAAGATATATGGCTCAAAGAGAATTTGCTTTGAAACACTTACCAGATGACCCAATATTTAAGTATGTTGACTTGTTATATCAGGTAGTTCCACCAATTTTGCAGCAACTTGGCAAGGTAAAGAACCCATGGCCAAACGTAGATGCGCACTCAGGCTGCATCCAGTGGCATTATGGCGTAAGGGAGTACGATTTCTATACAGTGCTTTTCGGTATCGGAAGGGCTTTAGGTGTTACAGCGAACATTATTTGGGACAGGGGTCTTGGGTATCAAATCGAAAGACCAAAATCCATTACAACAGACATGCTCGAGGAGCTTGCTGGCGTCAAGAAGTAAGCATAAATTTATTAAAAATCGATCAGGGAGGGTTTTTAAAAGCCCTCCCTTTTTTATTTATGGTAAAATTAAAAGATTTAGTTGGTAATAGCTGTAGACTTTGTCCTCGCGAATGCGGTGTAGATAGAAACAGATTTAAAGGGCTGTGTAAAACCTCAAATAGACTTGAAATAGCAAGTTATAATATACACTGTGGCGAAGAACCGCCAATAAGTGGTGAAAATGGTAGTGGAACTATATTTTTTGCCGGTTGCAATTTGAGCTGTATCTATTGTCAAAACTATCCCATTAGCCAACTCGTTAAAGCGAAGAGATCGGTAACAGTTGAGGAGCTCGCAGATATAATGTTAAAGCTCCAGAAAAGAAAGGCGCACAACATAAACCTTGTAACGCCATCTCACTTTGTTCATCTCATAACGGAAGCAATTGAAATAGCGAGAAATAGGGGGCTAAAAATACCCATTGTATATAACACTTCATCGTACGATAAGGAAGAAGTAGTTTACGCTTTAAACGATTTTGTTGATGTTTATTTGGCAGATTTAAAATATGTAGATAATGAAGTTTCTAAAGAACTTTCAGGAGTTTCTGACTATTTTGATATTGCAATAAGGGCAATTTTGGCTATGCATAAAACAAAAGGTAAATTAGTTTTAGAGAATGGGTTGGCAAAAAAGGGTTTAATTGTTAGACACCTGGTTTTGCCGGGTTTTTTGAAGAATACAGAAAGGGTATTATATTGGTTAAAGGATAATATTCCTGATGTTACTGTATCTGTTATGTTTCAATACTTTCCTGCCTACAAAGCCTTGAGCCATTCAAGGATTAATAGGAAGATTAATTCCGAGGAATATTTTGCTGTTTTAGAACTGATTAACAAGCTTAACTTAGATGGTTTTGTGCAAGAGATATAGATTTTATTTTAAAGTTTTGTTATAGTTCTGTTGACTATATTTAGGAGGTAAAGATGTCCCCTGTTTACAGGAATGCTTTGTTGTGGATGATTATAGCTGTTGTAATGATTTTGCTTTTTAATATGTTTAACACGAGTCAGTACTCTTATAAGCAGATTAACTACACAAAGTTTGTGCAACTTGTTGATAATAAAGATGTTAAGTCTGTAAAGTTCGATGGTCATGACGTTTATTTAGTAACTAATAGTGGAAAAAGATTTAGGGTTTATACTCCTGATGTTAAAAATATTGCCAATAAACTTGCTAAAGAAAACATACCTGTGCAAGTAAAACCCGAGCAAAATAACTCTTTGTTGACAAACATACTTATATACTGGGCGCCAATGGTAGTTTTTATTTTCCTTTGGTTCTATTTCATGAATCAGATGAACAGAGGTGGTAAAGCGCTGTCTTTTGGCAAGAGCAATGCTCGCATGTTTGTTAGCGATCCGAAGAATCGTGTGACGTTTAAAGATGTTGCGGGAATTGATGAAGTGAAGGATGAATTGATAGAAATTATAGAATTTTTGAAGAATCCAAAAAAGTTTACAAAATTGGGAGCTAAAATTCCAAAAGGGGTATTACTTGTTGGTTCTCCAGGAACTGGCAAGACGCTTGTTGCAAAAGCAGTGGCTGGAGAAGCCGGTGTGCCATTTTTAACTATAAGTGGTTCGGATTTCGTTGAGATGTTTGTAGGTGTTGGAGCAAGCAGGGTTAGAGACCTTTTTAATCAAGCCAAAAGAAACGCCCCATGCATAGTCTTTATAGATGAAATAGACGCCGTTGGAAGGCAAAGAGGTGCTGGCGTAGGTGGAGGCAATGATGAAAGGGAGCAGACTTTAAATCAGTTGCTTGTTGAGATGGATGGTTTTCAAACAGATACTAACATTATTATTATGGCTGCTACCAATAGACCGGATGTTTTAGATCCCGCGCTTCTGAGGCCAGGAAGGTTTGATAGGAGGATAGTTGTTCCTAAGCCAGATGTTAAAGGTAGACTTGAGATTTTAAAGGTTCATACAAGAAAAATACCTGTAGATGAAAGTGTTGATTTGGAAGTTATTGCTAAAACCACATCGGGTTTTGTTGGCGCAGATTTGGCTAATCTTGTCAATGAGGCTGCCCTGATTGCAGCAAGGAATAATAAAAACAAGGTTGAGATGGAGGATTTTGAGATAGCAAAAGACAAAGTTTTAATGGGGCCAGAAAGAAAGAATGTTTTGATTAGTGAGAGGGAAAAAAGAATTACAGCTTATCATGAATCAGGCCATGCGATTGTTGCTAAAATGTTACCTAATACAGACCCCGTTCACAAGGTCAGCATCATTCCTCGTGGTATGGCTTTGGGTGTTACTCAGCAGTTGCCTGAGGATGATAAATATACGTACGATAAGGATTATCTACTCAATAGAATAGCGGTATTGATGGGTGGAAGGGCCGCAGAAGAAGTTATGCTTAACAATATAACCACAGGAGCTGGTAACGATATTGAACGGGCTACCGATATTGCAAGAAGAATGGTGTGTGAATGGGGCATGAGTTCCTTAGGCCCTGTGCATTTTACAGATGAAGGTAAAGAGGTGTTTTTGGGTAGGGATATAGCTGTTAAAAAGACATTATCTGAGGAAACAGCCAAGCTTGTAGACCTTGAGGTTAGAAAGATTGTTGAAGATGCATATGGTGTGGCTGTGAAAATAATTGAAGAGAATAGGGATAAAGTCGAGAAGATGGCTCAGAGGTTGCTTGAGAAAGAGGTTATTGAAGCCAAAGAAATCGATGAAATTTTGGGGTTGGATGATGATAAAGCTGCTTAAGTTTGATTCTTTAGATAAGGTAAGGGAAAAGCTCGAGACTATAGGTGTTGATAAAGCTGCTTTTGAATTAATGGAAGGCAAAGGCGTATGCTACGGTGTTTTGATAAAGAATTGTAAATTTTACCATGCGAATGTCCTGAAGCAGGAAGCCTTGTCTTTGGGTATAGATTGTGCTGTTCAAAAGGACGTTGTTACGGCGAAGGTTGAAGTGTCAGATTGCTTGATTTTGGGCGATGTGAAAAGACTGCTTAAGCTTTCGGAGAAATTGAAAAATCAAAATTTTAAGTTTTTGATGGATATAGGGGTAGAAATAGAGAAGAGCATAAACAGTATTACAAAAAGCGAGTTTGTTTTTGAGTTTGCTGGTAAAGAAATACTTTTAAAAGATAGATTTATGATCATGGGTATTCTCAATGTAACGCCGGATTCTTTTTCTGACGGTGGTGATTACTTTGATGTGGATAAAGCTCTAAAACGTGTTGAAGAGATGATAGAAGAAGGGGCTGATATCGTTGATATAGGGGGAGAATCCACAAGACCGTTTTCTGAACCTGTGAGCTTAGAAGAAGAGTTAAATAGAGTTATGCCTATCATAGAGGCTGTAAAAAGAGAGTTTCCCAGCGTGGTTTTATCCATTGACACTTACAAGTCAAAAGTTGCACAAGAGGCCTTGGACAGGGGTGTGGAGATTGTAAATGATATAAGTGGACTTGGCTTCGACAAGAAGCTAATAGAAGTTTTGGCAAGTGGCGACTGCGGTATCGTTGAGATGCACATAAAAGGGGTGCCGAAGAATATGCAGAAAGACCCATACTATGATGATGTGATATCAGAAATAAATGGAAAGTTTGGCGAAGTTTTAAGTAAACTTAGGAATGCTGGTATCGGTGAAAATAGAGTAATACTTGATCCGGGCATTGGCTTTGGAAAGAGATTTGAACACAACCTAGAGATTTTGAATAACATAGAAGCTTTCAAAGTTTGGGGCAGGCCTATTCTTGTAGGAACATCAAGAAAGAGTTTTATCGGCGGCGTATTAGATATAGAAAACCCAAAGGATAGGCTATTTGGAACGGTTGCGTCAAATGTACTTGCTTTTGCAAAGGGTGCTCATATCTTTAGGGTTCATGATGTAAGAGCACATAAAGAGGCTTTGAAGTTGGCCGAGGCTATTTTAAGAGAGCGAATTTAATCTATCATCTCTACAATTTTAGAGTTCCGCAGGGCATTTTCTTTTACTATTGAGTTTATAGCATCAATGATGCAGCTAATTTGTTCTGGATTTGACAGTGTGTAGCGATTGTATATGCCTTCTTTTTTTAGTGTTACTATGTTAACTTGTTGAAGAATGCTTAAGTGCTTTGAAATAATGGATTGATTTTTTTTAAAATGATTAGCAAGATGATTCACACATTTTGGTTCTTTTATGTTCAATAGATATTCGCAGATGGCAAGGCGCAAGGGGTGGGCCAGTGCCTTTGCCACCTGCGTTTTAGCTTCAAACGTATCCATTCTCATTTGAATCTTATTCCAAATAACCCCAACGTCAATTTAATAGCTATCAAAAAAAGAATTATAGCATATATTGTTTTAATTGTCTTGGGTTTTGCTTTTTTGACTGTAAATCTTGCTCCTAATTGGGAACCTAACAAGACGGCAACTACCAATACAGCTGTTGTGGTTAGGTCAAAATGACCTTCAGCAACATGTCCTAAAAATCCACTTGCAGATGAGAATGTAACAACGTAGGCTGTTGTAGCTGCTGCCCTTTTTGCGCCATAACCCATGCTCATTAAAATAGGTGCTGCCAAAAATCCACCGCCTATGCCCAACATTCCGCCTATGAAACCTATGAGTAGACCGCTGAAACCACCGTAAATTAACCTTTTTTTAAACTCTATCAAGTTGTCTTGATCTGGTGCCTTTGTTGATATAAATACCTTTGTTGCAGCTGCTAAAACAGCTATGATGAACAGTATTAAAATGATTCGTGTTGGTAAATATTGAACTACATAGGCTCCAATTGGTGCTCCTATTATAGCAGATAGGGCAAAGGGTAGGGCACCTCTGTAATCTATGAGTTTTGCTTTGTGGTACGGAATCATTGCAAGGCCTGTGTTTAAACCGTTGAGCAAAAGGCCAAGCGGTATGGCAACGCTTTTTAGATCAAAACCCAGCCACTTCATCACAGGGACATACACCATACCGCCACCCAGACCCAACATTGCAAATAAGAACGATGCTGCCCATATAATTACGAATGTCAACCCCAAGATTGAAATAGAGGGTGTCATTTTCTACCTCTCTATCAGATTCGTGTATTTAAAGCAATCTAAGCATACCTTTTTACCGTCCTCAATCCTCAAATAATTTTCAGCTACTGCATCGCCGCACTTCTCGCAGAATGCCAAATTAAAGCAAGAGTCACCCTTTCCTGGATCGTAATCAAATGGCCCTTCAATCTTTACGATTTCTTCAAATTTTTTGTTGAATAAACCCAAAAATGCTTCTTTTGCTACCTCTTGGTCAACTTCAGCTGGTGGTACGCCATTTATTCTGTACTTTGTGATGAAAGGAGCTTCATATGCTGCCTTCATGATTTCTGGCCTTACTGTGACCTTAACAGCTTTTTTGTTTTTCTTGTCGATTAACATGTAAGCCCATTTGCCGCGAGGGTCTTTTGACATAATGCCTTTTCCAAATGTACATCCAGTTGCAAATTGGACTCCATCTGCAAAGCAGCCACCCGCATGATGGTCACCTACGTAAATTATCACTTCTTTGTCCATACTAAGTTCCCTTGTTGTTCCTAATGCTTTTAATCCAGCAAGTCCTGCCAGATATCCCATTGGCATGCCACCACAGAAATGCCCGTGAATGTTCAATGCAGAGTAAAGCAGCTCTTTCTCTGTGTTATCCAATGTCTTGATGCTGTCTACGACCTCTCTGTGAGCTTTAAACCTTTCAAGCATTCTACCACCTCCCATTCATTAATTTCTATTTATACTATATTCCAATATTGGAATATGTCAAGAAAAAACAAAAAGCCCCGTTCACCCTATCGAAAGAGCAAACGGGACTTATCTTTTTAAACCGGCAATATTGATATTTTGTAATGATCACCATCGTCAAAACTACCACTACCACTATTCACTAATCACTAATCACTAATCCCCAAACCGACCTCTGCCGCGACCCATGCCTCTGCCCATACCACGACCCAATCCTCTACCCATTCCTCGTCCCATACCTCTACCCATGCCAGGACCCTTTCCGGCGTAATCGTCAATTCTGTATACGTTGGTTGAGCCACATTTTGGGCATGTGGGTCTTCCGGTTCCAAATGACTCTTCAAATTCTGTTCCACAGTCAGCACATTTAAACTTTCTATTCATTTTTCAACCTCCAATTTTTCTATTATTTTTTTTAATTCTTTCTCTTCACTCGATATAACCTTGATTCCAGCATATTCTAAATTTCTCTGCATGCCTTCACCAATTTCTGATGCTACAAATACATCTACATTATAATCTAATAAAATTTGAGGTATGATTTTTCCAGCCCCTAAGCCTCTTCCCTCTTCCTCAGAAGAAACTCCCGAAGCCAATTGAGGTAATGGGTTCTTAATGGCTATTCTTTCTGTGATTTGACCGTTTTCTATCTCTATTATTCCAATGTACTTGCTGAGCGCTGTGTGATTGGATAGCGTCCTCAAGTTGTTCGTTGGAAATCCGATTCTCATTTCTCACCTCCCATTTTACTTTTGAACATATGTCAATTTTTAGAAAAGTCAATGTTTAGAAAAAATATGCCAATAGTTAGGTTAATTATTTTGTTAGATATAATTTCTGTATTATAAAAGAAAAATTAATTTATTAAAATTTTATAACTTTTTGCTTCATCTAATAATTTTTTTTGTTGACAATAAGATTAGAAAGTTATATTAGATATTATG
>WFRG01000088.1 GCA_015486705.1 Hippea sp.
CTTTTTAACTTTAAATTTTTAGCAATAAATGGTAAATTTAGACAGGAGGTTAATATGAACGGCAAACCGTGGCTTAACTTTTACGATAACGAAACACCTAAAAGCATAAATTACCCTCACCAACTTATTTACGAAATGCTTGAAAATTCTGCAGAGAAATATCCAGACAACATCCTAACCATTTTTTATGGAAACACCTTAACCTACAAACAAATCAAAGAATTTTCAGATAATTTTGCATATAGCTTAATAAAAATGGGCTTAGAAAAAGGAGACAGGGTTGCGCTTCTTTTGCCAAATTTTCCAGGCTATATAATTTCATATTATGGTATTCTAAAAGCTGGCTGTACTGTTGTACCGCTAAATCCGCTGTATACAGAAAGCGAGCTAAATTATCAGGTTTCAGACAGTGAGGCAAAACTCATTGTCACCATTCCACAGTTTGCAAAAAAGGTTTTGAATATATCCAAAAACTTACAGCTAAAAAAGCCTATTATAAGCTATATATCAGATTTTCTACCTTTCCCTTTGAAATTTATAATGAAGTTAAAAGAAGACAAACAATTAAAAGATATAAAAAATGAGATTAAAAATTTAAAAAACCTAATGAATTCAAAAGCATCCTATACACCTGTGAAAACAGACCCTAATTCTCTTGCCGTATTAATATATTCAGGAGGAACAACAGGAGTAGCCAAAGGCATAATGCTATCCCACTCCGCAGTTGTAGCAAATGTACATCAAATATCCAGTTGGGGGCATTTAAAACCAAACGATAGAATTTTGGCAGTGTTACCCATATTTCACGGTTTTGGAATGAATGTGTGCATGAATTCATCCATTTTTACCGGCATGAGCATTATTTTATTGCCACGTTTCGATGCTAAAGAAATGGCAAAAAGCATACAAAAGTACAAACCTACTATGACTGCAGTTGTTCCAACAATCCTAACAGCACTTTCAAATTTGCCAGATATAGAAAAGTACGATTTTACTTCATTAAAGGCTGTTTGGGTTGGTGCTGCACCCTTAACAAAAGCTACAAAGGAAAATTTTGAGAATAAGGCAAGATGTAAAGTTATCGAAGGATACGGCTTAACCGAGGCCGTAACGGCAATTATGGCTAACCCATACTTAGGAAAACACAAAGTAGGAAGCATAGGCCTACCATTTCCAGATGTGGATGCTAAGATTGTATCCTTAGAAAACGGCAAAACAGAACTTAAACCAAATGAAAATGGCGAGATTATTCTGAAAACTCCAACAATAATGCTTGGTTACCTGAATAAAAATAAAGAAACAGAAGAAACGATAAAAGATGGTTGGCTATACACAGGAGACATTGGATATATGGATGAGGATGGTTATTTTTATATAACAGACAGAAAGAAGGACTTGATAATTGTCGGTGGTTTCAATGTTTTCCCAAGCGAGATAGATGAAGTTTTATACATGCACCCAAAGGTGAAAGAGGGTATAACAGTTGGTATTCCTGACGATTATAAGGGCGAAAAAATAAAGGTTTTTATCGTTTTGAAAGAAGGAGAAACTGCAACAGAGGATGAGTTTAAAGAGTTTTTCAGAAAACACTTAGTTCCATATAAAGTTCCGAGCGAGATAGAGTTTAGAGATTCACTACCTAAAAGCGCTATTGGAAAGATACTGAGAAAAAAATTAAAGGAAGAGGAAATTCAAAAGAGAAAAAATGCTAAACATTAAGATACCAACAAGAAAAGAAATTATCGAAAAAGCCAAATCTGAAGGTAAAAAAATAGCAGCCATATATCCTATTCACTATCCAAGGGAGCTTTTCAGGGCATTTAACATTCAACCCATAGAGGTGTGGGGACCACCAAAAACAGACACAAAAAAGGCAAATGCACATTTGCAATCGTATATATGCAGTGTGGTTCAAAGCGGATTGGCTTTTTATTTAGAAGGGCATCTTGATGTTACAGACATAATAGCCGTTCCCCACTCATGCGATTCTCTTCAGGGGCTTGGGAGCATTTTTAAAGACTTTATTAAACCAAAGCAAGAGTTAGTTACAATATATTTACCAAGAGAAAAAAATAAAGAAAACGTAAAATTTCTATCAAGCGAACTAAAAAATATTTACAAACAATTGGCTGAGTTTTGCGGATTTAAGCCTAACGATGAAAAATTAATGGAAGAAATTAAAACAGAAGAAGAAATAGATGAACTCGTACTTAAACTTTATAGAAGTAGGGAAAATATACCGCTATCAAGCAGAGAATTTTATACAATATTGAGGTCGAGAGAATATCTACCACCAGATAAATTCAAAAGCATACTCGAATACGCCATAATGCATGCTTCCAAAGGAAAACTTAATAAAACAGGCGTCGTTATTTCAGGTCTTCTTCCAGAACCAATGGATATTTTAGATGTTATAGACGAAATAGATGGATTTGTCGCTATTGATGATATGGCATGCTGCATGAGAAGAGTTTATGGAAAAGGAAACTCTAACAACCCCTTCAAAAGAATGGCAGAGCGTATCATAAACGGCACTCCAGATCCAACCAAGGGAAACAGCTTTGATGAGAGGTTTGTATTTTTAAAATCACTGACAGAGATAAGTAGAGCAAGGGGCGTCATATTTTACAACGTCAAATTCTGTGAACCTGAATATTTCTACTACCCCATATTAAAAGATAAGCTCAACAAAGTTGGAATTAAATCTTTAATGATAGAGACCGACATAAATGAACCTATATCTCAACAAACAATTACAAGAATAAAGGCGTTTATTGAAATGCTTAAGGAAAACAAGCAATGAGCTTAAAAGAAAATATCACTTATCTGCTTTCCTATAAGATAGCTGGGGAATCTCTTATTAAATGGAATACAAAAAGAGCCTTTAAGAATTTTAAACCACCTAAAAGCTGGAGGACAGATATTCTTGCACCCCCACTTAAAACAGGCGTGTTCACAAAAGAAATCATAGCAAAACACTACCTGGAGGGAAGATATGTAAACGGAGTAAAGCCTGTGGCATGGGTAACAAGCGGTGCACCGATTGAAATACTAAAAGCGTTAGGTTTTTATATACTTTACCCTGAAAATCATGGTGCACTTTGCGGTGCAAGAAAAGCGGCATTGGAAATCTCAGAAGAGGCAGAAAAAAAAGGCTATTCAATGGATATTTGTTCATACGCTAGAACTGATATAGGTTCTACTTTAAGTAAAAAAACGCCCGTTGGAAAGCTACCAAAGCCAGACCTTTTACTCTGCTGTACAAATATCTGCCAAACAGTACTTTATTGGTATAGAGTTTTGGCTGAATACTATAAAGTTCCACTAATCGTTATAGACACACCATTTGTTTATGATGAAGCAAAAGAGCACGATATTGAGTACGTAAAAAAACAGCTTGAAGCATCAATTGAAGTATCTGAAAGGGTGGCTAAAAAGAGCTTGAGCTTTGCAAAGTTAAAAGAGGTAGTAAAATTAAGCAAAATGGCAGCAGAACTGTGGCTCGAAATCATGAGTACCAACAAAAACAGACCTGCTCCAATCTCTGTGTTCGACCAATTTATCCATATGGCACCAATAGTTGAAAAACGAGGCGATCCAGAGACAGTAGATTTTTATTCAAAAATGTTAAATGAAATAAAAGAGAGAATAAAGAACGGCGTCGGTGCCGTGAAAAACGAGAAAAAGAGAGTTTTGTGGGATAACTTGCCTATTTGGTACAAGATAAAATTTTTATCTGAGTTTTTGGCAGAGCATGGAGTTTCGGTCGTAGCATCGACCTATACAAACGCATGGGGTGAACTTGCACCTATGATGGAGATAGAAAGACCCATAGAGTCCATGGCAAAAACATATATCTATCCAATTCTAAACAGGGGAACAGGCCACAAGTTAAAAACCATGGAAATGATGGTTAAAGAGTTTAACTTAGACGGAGCTATTTTGCATTCAGACAGGTCTTGTAAGCCCTACTCTGTCGGTCAAATGGACCAAAGAATAAAGCTTTTAAACGAATTAGGAGTTGCTGCGCTACTGCTTGAAGCAGACCACAACGACCCACGTGTGTTTTCAGACGAGCAAGCAAAATCAAGACTCAAGGCATTTGTGGAGATAATGGAATAATGGAAAAGGTTAAATCAATAGGCATTGATGCAGGCTCAACAACACTAAAAATGGTAGGAGTTGACGAAGAAGGGAAAATATTATTTAGCATCATAGAAGATGCAGATCCAAAAATAGAGGAACAAACGGATAGATTACTGGGAGAACTTAAAAATAACTATGATATAGAAAACTCAAAAATCGTGGCAACAGGATATGGTAGCAATTTGATTAAAGCGGATAAGAAGGTTACAGAAATAACGTGTCACGCAAAGGGTATTTACGAATATTTTAAAACCGGTGGCACAGCAGTTGACATTGGTGGTCAAGACAACAAGGTTATACTAATCTCTAAAAGCGGAAAAGTAATTGATTTTATAATGAACGACAAGTGTGCATCTGGAACAGGTAGATTTTTAGAAAATACAGCATGGAGATTAAAGATTCCAACCGAAAAGATGGCTGAAATCGCCCTAAGTAGCGATAGCGAGGTGAAAATTTCAAGCACATGTGCTGTTTTTGCAGAGAGCGAGGTTATATCTCAACTTTCAAGAGGGCAAAAACTTGAGCATGTTATAAAGGGATTGCATAGGGCTATGGTAAAAAGAATTACCTCTATGGTTTACACTGTTGGATTCAACCCACCGTTGATGCTATCCGGAGGCGTGGCAAAAAATAAAGCGGTTGCCCAAATGCTTGAAGAAGAGCTAGGCGAAAAACCTCTCATTCCCGAAAACCCTCAAATCATGGGCGCATTTGGAGCTGCACTGATAGGTTTATCAGAGTGATGCTTGTATCATTCTTTTTGCGACCTCTTCTGTTAGTTCAACTTTACTGAAGATACTTGAGCCATCTGAAATGGCAAGCTCGATAATTCTTTTTTCTGCCTCTTTAGTATAACCAACCTCTCTTAAACCAGAAGGTATACCAGAGAGACGCCTAATTTCTTTCAAGAAATCTCCAACTACTTTTAGAAATTCATTTGCCCTACTCTCTTCATCACCCAAAAAATCGCATTTGACTGTATTCAAAAGCTCGGAATATTCCTTTTTGCACTTAGTAAAATTCTCCTTCAAACCTGCTTCTAAAAACAAAGAAATAGCAACTCCATGAGGGATATGTAAGACAGCACCCGATGCGTGAGCAAGGCTATGAACCACACCGACCATACTATTAGAAAAAGCCATTCCAGCTATAGTAGAAGCAATAAGCATATTTAATCTAACTTTTTTATCCTTACCATTTGTTACAGCATCTATAAGATTATTAAAAATCATTTCAACTGCTTTAAAAGACAGAGCCTTACTAATATGGTTAGACTGGATGCCAATATAAGCTTCTATGGCGTGACTCAAAGCGTCAATTCCACTTGCAGCTGTTAGCTTTTTAGGTAAAGATACGGTCAACACTGGGTCAAGTATCGCAACATCAGGAATTAGGAAATCCGAAGCAAAAGCAATTTTAGAAGAACTTTTAAAGTCATATATTACAGCTACGCTTGTAACCTCTGAGCCGGTACCAGATGTAGTTGGCACAGCAATAAAAACAGGTCCCTTTCCGCTCAAATTATCTGCACCTGCCAAGCTCATTAAATCACTGCTATTTTCAGCAATCATCATTCTCAAAGCCTTTGCCGTATCTATAACGCTTCCACCGCCGATAGCCACAATGGAATCACAATTTTCACTCTTGAAAATTTTAAAAGCAGTTTGCACAGACTCTACAGACGTCTCAGGAGGAATATCATCAAAAACCGTTGGCATTTTAGATTTATACTCTTTGAAGGCAAGTTCTACGGGAGACAAAATGCCCGCTCCAACAATACCCTTATCTGTAAGTATAATAGGTTTATCCACTTTAGCCTGCTCAAGTTCAAATGGCAGTTTAAAAATGGCATCATCACCTGCTATAACCTTGGTAGGTGTTAAAAATTCAAAATACATTCTTTATCTCCTTACATTCATCAGGAAATAACAATAAAATTTGAGAAAGGTTAATTTCTCTTCGAGTTTTGTTCCTGCAAATTCTTTAAATGTCTTTCCTATCCACAAATCTGGAAATATCAAGGCTTGCAGTCTCTTTATAGCCCTCGTTATTGTAAGAGCATCTGATATCGAGCCCTTTAAAATTATGCCCTTATAAGCAAACACTTCCTCTAATGAAATTAAGCCAGAAAAAACCTTAAAAGCAAAACACAGATTTTTAAAAATAATCTCAAGGTCGCACTTTCTATTAGCACTATCTACATAAACATTTTCCTTTCCAAAGACAACGTTTATCCTTAAATCACTTTTCAAAATAGATATAGAAAAACACCTACAGTTAACACTAGATAGGATGGCCTTAAACGTGTTATCCTTTTTATATAAGTAAATAAGGGACTTTTTAAAAATCAGCAGCAATACTTTTAGTATAACCTCTTTTCCTTTGACTAATTTACACATAGTGTAAACAATTATATTGACTTTTACGTAAAAATCAAGTAAATTTTGCAAAAAGCGGAGGCAAAAAATGAAAGAAATAGAAAGTATAGTAAAAAAGCAAAGGTTATTTTTTAATAGTGGAAAAACGTTAGATTTAAACTTTAGATTAAAAACCTTAAAAAAAC
>WFRG01000089.1 GCA_015486705.1 Hippea sp.
ATTCCCCCTGGTGAGGATAGCATGCAGGGAAACACCCGTTCCCATTCCGAACACGGCAGTTAAGCCTGCATGCGCCGATGGTACTGCGGGAGAGCCCGTGGGAGAGTAGGTATTGCCAGGGGGTTAAAATAAAATCTTTCCTATTGTTTTTCATTTATCTAAGGGCGGCGTAGCTCAGTTGGTTAGAGCATGCGGCTCATATCCGCAGTGTCCGGGGTTCAAGTCCCTGCGCCGCTACCATTCTTTTTTTAATTCTCAGTTTGATACTTTAACCGAGTAGTTATTGCAAGTCATGTGATGCTTTGGCTTTTTTAAAGGGGCTCTATCACTATATTCTCTTTGCCTTGTATTTCTCTGGTGTATATTTTCACTTTTCTATACTCTTGATCGAGTACTCTTTTTAATTTATCGTTGAATTCTACAATATTGTTAGCCGGTATTGTATTGTTTATTATTATGTGGCCGTCCTTATAACTATTTCTCAAATGTTCCATTTCATTCTGGATTTTTAGTAATTCTTTTTCTGCAGATTTAAGTGACTTTTCTTCTTCTTTTAATTGATTCTGTAGTTCGTTGAATTTCTTTATCGCAATCAATAAGGCGTTTGGTATATTTTTACCTTCTTTTTTGAGCTTCTGAATTGTGTTTAATATTGCTTCTGTTTTCTTTTTCTCTGCATCGACTTTTGCTTTTAATGTCAAGTAACTCTTCTGCTGATTTTTAAATACTGTTTTTGCATACTTTTCCTTTACCGCTAATTCTTTGTACTGCTCTTTTATCCACGGTAGTTCAAGCGGTTTTATAGCTATTATGTTGTTGCCTCCTTCAACGTTGTTTACAACAACACTCTCTGATGACGTTGTTATACAGGATGACATCATATTCTCTTTTATCTCCACTTTGGGCGCATAAATTTTCGTTGCAACAGCTTTGTTTATAACCACGCTGTTTTTTGCCGTCAAGTGAGCATGCTCTGACAGTTCGATTTCTATCTCATCAGCTTCCACTGTGCCTCTACAAATTGCTATTTTTGCTTTCTTTGCTTTTATATGGGCATCTTGATGGACACTGCCTTTTATATCTACCTCTTCTGCTTCTATTGTGGCTTTTGGTCCAACATCTCCATTTACCACTACCTTTTTGCCTTTAACCTTCATTCCTGCAGCTATTGTGTCCTCAACTCCATTATTCATTCCATTCCCAATTTTTAATTCGACATCTCCATCAGCGTTTAAATTTCCTGTTGTTTTTATATCAACCTTATTTATTGATACACTTGTGTCTATATCATAAACCCCGTTTCTGTATATTATAACCCCATCTTTCTCTGAGAGAATTTTTATTATTCTTCCTTCCTCAACTTTTTTAACACTACCATTGGCAAATTTAACTTCTTCTATGTCTTCTATAACTACACCTACGTCCTGCACGAGTATATTGCCAAATACGTCGTATCCTTCTTCACCTTGAGTGGGTCTGTAGAACTCAACCAACAGTTGACCCTTTTTTACAGGAACCAAAAAATTTTTTTTCTTGTAGTCTATTTTTCCATTTTTATCGATTGTCCCAGCAGCTTTGTATTTGTCAAAATGAAACATTAGTTTACTATTCTCTCCTCTTACAGGCCTTTTTCCTTCAGCTATAAGTATCCTAAAGGGCTTGTTTGCAGGAGATAACCTCTTCTTTATTTCCTTTGCAATGGCTGGAAAAAGCTTATATTTAATTCCGTAGTTTATATTGTTTAAAGCGAGTAATTTTTTAATTGTCTCTATTATTTCTTTTTCACTTACCTCCAAGATTGAATTCAATTTTGTTGTATCTATGTATATGTATGCTTTAAGGGGATGTTCTTCTGGGTCTGTCTCGATAGATATTATGTTTAAAAGTTTGCTTTTTTTTTGGTTTTGGTAAATTCTGATTTTGTAGATTTTTTTTACATTTCCTATGTTATCTTTTTTCTCTTTTTCGTCTATAATCTCAAAATCTAAGAATTTTTTTGGG
>WFRG01000090.1 GCA_015486705.1 Hippea sp.
ATACCGCCGTAAACTTAGCGAAAAAGCAAGGTAGGGGCAATTTTAGATTTTTTAACGAAGCAATGAATCAACTGATACAGAGGGATTTTGAAGTTCAGAGGTTGATTGCGGAGTCCCTGCAGATGGGCTACTTTACTTTTCATTTACAACCAATCTATAGAAGTGTCGATGAGAAGATAGCAGAATTCGAATCTTTAGTTAGGATTGAACACCCGCACAGAGGTATGATTTATCCTGGCGAATTCATAGAGTTTCTTGAAAGTTCATACTACCTCATGGATTTTGAAAGATATTTGCTTGACCATGTAGTTAGGTATTTATTACGCATAAGGGAAGAGACTGGATCTTTGGTGCCGTTGGGCGTTAACCTATCAATGGAGAATTTAAACTCTGGCAGGACTGTAGATTTGCTCAAAGGAATAAGTGATGAATTTATTCCGTATTTAACACTAGAGGTTACAGAAAGAATATTTTCAAAGGACATAGAGAAAGCCAAAGATATGCTGTTTTCACTTAAAAAGATGGGGTTTAGAATCATGATTGATGACTTTGGAACGGGCTATTCTTCACTAAGCTACATACATAAGCTGCCTGTGGATGCCATAAAGATAGACATTAGCTTTGTTAGGGAGATGATGGAGAATGTAAAGGTTAAAGCATTGGTTAAAGAGATAATTCACATGAGCAAGGTTTTAGGCATAGAAACTGTAGCTGAGGGAGTGGAAACAAAAGAACAGGTTGAATTGTTGAAAGAATTTGGTTGTGATTACTTGCAAGGTTATTACTTTTCTAAGCCGCTGCCTTTTAATGAGGCCAAAAAATTAATTGTATTGGAGGGTGGGCATGAAGAACGTTAAAATTGGAACACTGTTTTTAACATCTGTTGTTGTTGTGCTTATTGTTTCTGCTTTGGTCGCTGGAGTTAACATATACCTTTCTGTATCTGACACTAAAGATTTGCACAAAATAGGTGCAGTTGATAGAAAATCTTTAGAGGACTATAGCAAAATCTCTGTAAATACCAATCTTATAGGCTGGTATTATGCAAGGGCTGTTTTGTCTAAAAAGGAGGATAAACTATCAGAAATTCCGGGGTTGGTATCCCAAACAGAGGCTCTATTTAATGAGGCTTTGAATTTAAACAGGTCAAATTCTCAGGTTTTGTCTAAAATCAACTCAATTAAAACTCAATTTGACTCATTTGTGCAGTGCGGAAAGCAGGCGTTTAAAGAATACAAACAGACAGGCTCTGTTTCCAGTTCCCTGCAGAATTTATGCTATGAGAAGCTTGATATTATTAATGGTTCTCTTTCTTATTTCGTTAAGGTATCAGAGAATGATATGAATTATAGTATAGAACGGGTGCATTCAAAGAGCAAAGAGAGCGCCATGATTGTAACCATTGGCCTGTTGCTTATTATTTCTTTAATTATTGCCTTGTATTTTGTTGTCAAGTCATACATAATCACGCCTTTGATAAATGCCGTTGAAAAGACTGAATACTTGGCTCAAGGAGACTTGACAAAGAAGTTTGATGTGATTACAGGTAACGAAATAGGAATTCTAAAAAGCGGAATAAACAGGGTTATTGATTCAATAAGGAACATCGCAGTTCAGCTTCATAAAAATTCAGATGAACTTGCATCTGAATCTACGACCCTTGCATCCTCTGCAGTGGAGATATCGTCAACCACAGAGGAAACAGCGAGGAATATGGAAGAGATAGCAAATGCCATTGCAGATACAGTTGAGGCTATAGATGGTGTAGCGCGGTCTTCTGAGAATGTGAACAACCTTGTAGAAGGTGTTGGAGAAGTTAATAGGGATATGCTCTCAAGGATAGAAGAGAGGCTTAGGAGAATGGAAGAAAACGCCCATCTTGCAAAAGAGGCTATGGAACAGATAGATACTGTGGGTCAGGCATCTAAGGAAATTGGCCAGATTGTTGGTGTAATTAGTGAAATAGCAGACCAAACAAACCTACTTGCTTTAAATGCTGC
>WFRG01000091.1 GCA_015486705.1 Hippea sp.
CAATATTTATGCTTACGTTATGGATAGAAAAAGTTCCGTTGATATTGATGATAGATTAGATTTTCTATATGCTTACGTGATTATTAACGAAAAAAAGCTGAGCGACCTCGCACTTTCATAAAATTTCTGATTTCTTGAATGAAAAATTGGCTGGGATGCAGGGATTCGAACCCCGACTCGCGGATCCAGAGTCCGCTGTCCTACCGTTAGACGACATCCCAACTTGCCAGTCAGATTTTATATTTTAGTTGTTAAAAGTCAAGGACTTTGACTTTTATAATTGATTTAACTATAATTGCCCTGCTGTTATTAACAATTTATTGCGGGTAAGATGTTGGGTGGTTGAAGCCGTTAGAGTTTGTTTACGGAGTTGCATATACAACTTAATTAAGGAGTAAATAATAAAATTGGGGGGTATTAAGATGGTGGAGAAGCCGAAGTGGTGTAAGATGTGGGTGGTCTATATTGTTTCCTATGCGCTATTGGGTTCTGTTTTGTGGGGAATAATAATGGCCTTGAGCGGGATTATTAATTTTTCCAGCATACTTGATATAGCAATAAACCCCGTTTTAATTTTGTGGGATATTGTGTATGGTGCCTACACCTGCTTTATAGTTAAAACCATGTCCAAGGGTGTTGAGGATAGTATAGATAGGGCTAAAAATTTTGCTTTAAAATTCAACTGGGTATTTTTGCTATCTACAGGTCTTGCTTCTTTAATTTCTTCTGCTTTGGCTGTATTTGTTTCCTATAAGTACGGTTATTTTAAATTTTATGTAGGCTTTTGGCTTCCATTTTTGGCCGGCGGATTTGTTATAGAAAGCATCATGTACGTGGTATTCTTATGGTTCAGAGCCAAGGTTTGGGAATACACTGGAAGAAAATATGGCTTGCTTGGTATAGCGGTATCTACTAAGGTTAAGGTTGTTTTTGCCATTATACTATACCCTATAGCTATAGGTCTTTCTTTTTATCTTGCTAATTCGGCATTTTCTGTTTATAAGGTGAAAAACATTTTAACCGACACTAAAAAGCAAACGATACAGGATATTGTGAACTCGGCATACAAAATAGCAGATAAATATTATATGTTATCTAAAAATGGTAAATTATCTAAGGAGCAAGCTGAGGCATATGCTAAAGAGGCCTTAAGCTTTCTCAGGTTTGATAAAGGCAATAACTATATATGGGTAAGTAATGCAAATGGCGATATTTTGGTTCATCCGAATAAACAATTGATTGGTAAAAACATATTCTCTTTAAACGCTCTCGACAATAGCCAGTTATCTTATGTATTAAAAAATAAGGGTGAGGGGTTTTTGAAAAGCGGTGTTGGTGATGATGGAAATGAACCGTCAAAGGTATTTTATGTAAAGTTATTTAGACAGTGGGGATGGGTTATAGGTGCAGGTATGCACGTTAGCCAATTAAATAAATTTGTAAACATGTACGCAGGTGCTTTAAGTAAAAAATTAACCGTGGTGAATCTTTTGATATTCTTCCTTTTGATGATTATAACATTTGCCTCGGCTACATTGGCGGCAAAAGATATAGAAACCCCGTTGAAGGCTGTTAGCGCAACGATTAAAGAAAATGCAAAAGGAGATTTAACGGTAGAGCCGGACGTTATCAGTATGGATGATTTGGGTGAAACAACTGCAAACATTAGAGAAATGTTGGAGAGTACAAAAGATGCTATTTCAGCCATAAAGAACACTTCAGAAAATATATTTTCTGCTACAACTCAGGTTACCGCAAGCACACAGGAGATTAGTTCCATGACTAAGAGTTCAAAGGATAATCTGGATAAAGTTGTGGAAATAATAAATAGACTAAACGAGTCTTTGAGAACCTTGGTTTCTCATATAGAAAATACAGTTGAATTTACGAAAAAGGCCGAAAAAGATGCTATGGAAGGTAGATCTGTGTTTGAAGAGATTTCCCAATGGAGCAAAGATATTGTAGCAAAAGAACTCGGTAATATGTCGAAAGAAGCATCAAAAGTAATCGAAGCTTCCCAGAAAATAACCGGTATTGTTGATGTTATATCCAACATAGCCGACCAGACAAACCTCTTGGCACTAAACGCTGCAATAGAAGCTGCCCGAGCTGGCGAACATGGAAGAGGATTTGCTGTGGTTGCCGATGAGGTTAGAAAGCTTGCAGAAGGGACTATGAACAGCACAAAAGAAATAGAGCTGATGATTGAAGAGATAGGAACAATAGTTAATCATTTTGGTGATATAATTAGCGATTACACAAAGGAGTCAGAAGAGCAAGCCAAAAAGATTGAGGCTAACTATAAGATTTTTGATGATGTTGCAAGTGGTGCCAGTCAGGTTAGGGAAAGTATGATGGAAGTCAAAGAGATGACGATGAATCAATCTATGGAGATAGAAGAGGCTGTAAACGGAGCCTCAGAGATAGAGAACGCTATGGAAGAAGTTGTTAGGGGTGTAGAAGAAACAGCTAAGGCAGTTTCTGATATTAATAAGCAAGTTGAAGATTTAAATAGTAAGGTCGATAGGTTTAAGGTTTAAGGAAAAGGAAAAGGAAAAGAAAAAGGAAGGAACACAATAAATAGCTCCTTCCTTTTTGTTTAGAATGGTCGAGAATTACATAGGTTTGTTAATTAAGCTTTTATACCAACTTTCCTATTTAATGTTAATTCGCTCAAGTTTTTTGCGCTGCCTTGCAGGAGCGCGGCTTTCTCCGACTTTATTGGTTTCTTTACAAGGAAATTAGGTCCTAAAACAAATCCTGCGTACAAAGCTATTAGTAAGACAATAGCTGCACCAATACCAACAAGACAAAGCCACATGCTTTTGCAATCAGTCATTTATTCACCCCCGTAGTTTTTAATTCTTGCGATAATCTTTAAGTATTTTTGCGCTAAAGTCAAGAATTTTATAAAATACCCAACAGGTTGCTATTAATCTTAGTTTAGGGTGAGTGATTTGGCTTTTATTTTGTCTAAGATTTTTACTTACCTATTTTTACCGCCGGGTATATTCATAGTACTTTTATTGATAGCGTTTTTTGCGTGTAAAAGGTTTAAACTGCTATTTTTATTTAGTGCTATTGTTTTGTATTTACTTTGCATAGCACCAGCAAAAGATTTACTGATTTCTCATTTAGAAAGCATAAAAATTGACAATGGCAGCGCAAATGCTGTTGTAGTTCTTGGCG
>WFRG01000092.1 GCA_015486705.1 Hippea sp.
GCATATGATTGTGAGTTTTTATTCAATTGAAAATAAAAGCTTTTTGAGGCTTCAATACTACTTTTCAGGTATATTTTACATTTTACTATATACATTTGCTATCTTTTTGATGGAATTGAAAAACGGTAGATTTTTTCTGCTAACCCTTTTCGTGTCCCTTTGGTCTGGCGATACGTTTGCATACTTTTGCGGTAAAGGTTTTGGGAAAATCAAACTTGCGCCTGTGATTAGCCCAAAGAAGACTGTAGAAGGGGCTATATGTGGCATAATTGGTGGAACACTTATTGGCGTTATCTTTGGAATATTATTAAAGCTTGAATTCTTGGATGTGTTTTTAGTTGCCTTTATATCTAATGTTTTTGGGATTTTGGGAGATTTAGCAGAGTCTGTACCAAAACGCTTTTTTGGTAAGAAGGATTCGTCTAATTTAATTCCTGGGCATGGGGGCATCCTGGATCGTTTAGATAGTTTTGCATTTGCCGTATTTTTCTCTTATTTGGTGTTGTTGTGCAAAGACTGGTTATTTTAGGTTCCACGGGTTCCATAGGAAAAAACACTCTTGATATAGTAAGAAAAACAAAAACATTTGATGTTGTTGGTCTAAGTTGTTTTAAAAATACTGACATTTTGATTGAGCAAATAAACGAGTTTAAACCTAAGTTTGTTTGTATAGCTGAGGAAGGGTTATCAAGAGAAGTTAAACAGAGGTTTCCATATTTAGAGGTTTTGGAAGGCAAAAATGGCCTCATTGAGATGGTTCAAAGGGATGATGTGGACTTTGTAGTTAATGCACTTGTGGGCACAGCGGGTCTTTTGCCAACGTATTACACAATCCTTTCTAAAAAAAGATTGGCTTTGGCAAACAAGGAGAGCCTCGTTATAGCGGGTAAGATCATTACCGATTTGGCAAAGGTGAGAGGTGTTGAGATAGTGCCTATAGATTCTGAGCATTCGGCCATTTATCAGTGTCTTGAGGGTAGAAGAAAAGAGGATGTCAAAAAGCTGATACTCACTGCATCCGGTGGTCCATTTTTCGATAGAGGTGATTTTGACAATATAACCGTCGATGAAGCCCTGTCTCACCCCACTTGGGATATGGGTAAGAAGATTACAATAGATTCTGCAACAATGATGAACAAGGGTTTTGAGATTATTGAGGCGCATTGGCTTTTCGGCGTTCCACATGAGAAAATAGAGGTTGTGGTTCACAAGGAGAGTATTGTACATTCCGCCGTTGAGTTTGTTGACGGTTCGATTATTGCCCAGATTGCCAATCACGATATGAGGATACCCATATCCTACGCTTTGTTTAAGCCCAATAGGGTGAACTTGCCGTTTAAGTTGGACCTTGCATCCGTTGGCAGTTTGAGTTTTGAAAGGCCCGATTTTGATAGATTCCCTACCTTGACTTTTGCCTATGAAGCTTTAAAAAGTGAGAAAAAAAATCTGGGGCTTGTGTTGAACGTGGCGGATGAGCTTGCCGTTAATGCCTTTCTTGAAGGTAGAGTTAATTTCAAGGACATCTTTCGGGTTTTGGAGGAGTCGATAGAAAGATTTGAAAGTGAGATGCCTGGTGATATACTTGACGTTGAGAGAGAGATAGAAAGGGTAAGGGCGGGTGTTTTGAAACTTATAAGCAAGATTGGGGGTTAAAGGTGACCTGGCTTTATGGAATATTGGGCTTAATCCTGATGGTTATCATACATGAATTTGGACACTTTATTGTTGCAAAGATACTGGGCGTTGGCGTAGAGCGTTTTTCTATTGGCTTTGGCCCGGTTCTTTTTAAAATTAAGCCGAAAAAAACAGAGTATGCTCTATCGCTTATTCTGCTTGGTGGATACGTGAAACTCAAGGGTGAGAGTGAAGAGGAAAGTCTTGAAGATGAATCGGACGCGTTTTATGCTCAGCCTTTATGGAAACGTTTCTTGATCGTTTTGGCCGGTCCCATGTTTAACATCGTTTCTGCCGTGATTTTCATGATAATTGCATATCATATTGGTGTGAATGCGCTTGCACCAAAAATTGGTAAAGTTTTACCAAATTCTGAGGCCCAAAGAATAGGCTTGCAAAGAGGAGATACTATTATTGCAATTAACAACTATGAAATAAATACATGGAGAAGTATGTCAAAAATCATAAAATCCCATCCTAACAAGCCTATTGTCATAAGGGTAAATAGAAATGGTAAAATCTTGACTTTAAAGGTCATTCCCCAAGGCAAAACAATCACGGATATGTTGGGTTACAAGCGCTATGTGGGTCTGCTTGGGGTTTTGCCCAGCGGTGATGAGATAGTTGTGAGGTATGGTTTTGCGAAAAGCGTAGAATTGGGCATCGAGAAATCGATTTACATAACGAAGGTTACGATTGTTGGCATTGTAAGATTGATAGAGAGGGCAATTCCTTCAAGTAGCATAGGTGGACCTATAATGATTGTCGATGTGGCAGGAAAGGCGGCCAAAGCAGGACTCGGAGCGTTTTTAATTTTCATATCTATAATAAGTATAAATCTAGGGCTTTTAAACTTGCTACCTATACCCGTTTTGGATGGTGGTCATTTGCTATTTTACACAATTGAAGCGATTAAAGGTAAACCTGTAAGCAAAAAAACCCAAGAGAACTTCCAGAAGATCGGCATTGCCATCCTATTGGCTTTGATGATATTTGCATTCTTCAACGATTTCAGGCGGTACGGTGTAACAAAGTACGTTGAAAAGAAGATAGAGCATGTGAAATGAGCCTGATGAAGCGAAAAATAACGAAACAGATAGATGTTGGCGGTGTAAAAATTGGCGGTGGGGCGCCGATTGTTGTTCAATCCATGACAAATACAGATACGCGAGATGTAAAAGCTACGCTTGATCAGATCAACAGACTCTATGAGGCGGGTTGCGAAATTGTCAGGTGTGCCGTTGTTGATGAGGAAGCGGCAAGGGCTTTGAAGGAAATAAAGAAACGGAGCCCAATACCCGTAATTGCCGATATCCACTTTAACTTTAGGCTTGCAATTCAATCCATAGAAAGCGGTGTGGATTGTGCGAGGATTAATCCCGGCAATATTGGTTCGTTTGATAAGGTAAAAGAGATTTTAAAGGCTGCAAACGAGCATAGGATTCCTTTGAGGATTGGTGTTAACAGTGGTTCTTTAGAGAAGGACTTGCTTGACAAGTACAACGGACCGACGGCGGATGCAATGGTTGAGAGCGCCTACAGGTGGGTGAGAAGGATTGAAGATACAGGATTTACAAATATGAAGGTGTCGATTAAGTCCTCGGACCCCTTGACAACAATTGAGTGTAACGAAAAGATCTCCCAACTCATTGATTACCCTTTGCACTTGGGCGTCACAGAGGCGGGAAGCTCAAAGGAGGGCATAATCAAGTCCGTTGCGGCTTTGAGTATTTTGTTAAGGGAAGGTATAGGCGATACCATAAGAATTTCCTTGAGTGAGCCGCCAGAGAATGAAATTGATGTATGCTATGAACTGCTCAATGCTTTGGAGCTTAGAAAAAAGCGATCAATTGACTTTGTTTCCTGTCCCACGTGTGGTAGAATTGAAATTGATTTAATAGGTTTGGTGGAGGAACTCAAAAAACGATTGTCTCATATAAGAAAGCCCATAAAGGTAGCTGTGATGGGGTGCGTGGTCAATGCCATTGGTGAGTCAAAGGAGGCCGATTTGGCTATAGCCGGCGGTAGACATTTTGGCTTGATTATAAAGAAGGGTAAGAGGATAAAGAAGGTAAAGGAAGAGGATTTGGTTGATGAGTTTGTTAAGGTGGTAGAGGAGTATGCCAAAGAGATTTAGCCGTTTTGCTTTTGTTTTCTTGTTCGTTTTTATATTGAGTGTCAGTTCACAAGCCAAGAACGAGGGCGAGTTTGTGGACTACCACTTTGTCAAGGGCTATTTGGAACTGTACAGTGGTGATTTCAAGGATGCGGCGAATGACCTGTGGAAGGTATTTCCATTTGTGAAGAGCGATGATTTTTATCAGGAGCTTGCCGATATTTTAGTTTATGTTGGAAGGTACGGTGAGGCACAGTATGTTCTGCAGAGGGCTATTAGGGTTTATCCCAACGACAAGGAGTTTTACTATAAGCTTTTTGATGTTTACACGATAGAGAGCAAAAAGAAGGATGCTTTTAACGTAATGAAGGAGATACAGAAGAGTTTTCAGGAAACGGAGAATACATTTAGAAGGATAATAACCCTATACATAAAGTCAGGAAGGTACAAAGATGCCTATAAGAAGCTTAAAATCTATGTAAAACGGTACAAAGACGATCCGTCAGGCTATTACCTTTTGGCCCAGGTGTGTTTGAGGCTTAAGAAAGATAACTGTGCTTTAGAAAATGCTAAGAAGGTGGTAGAGCTCACACCCAAAAACTATCAATATTTGATATTTCTTGCCGGTCTTTATGAAAGGAGGGGTGAGTTTGACAAAGCCATTTCTCTTTACAAGAGACTGCCCCAGAATGCTTTAACGTACTTTGTTATAGCAAATGATTACTATATGGCTCAGGACCTGAAAAATGCTGCTTCCTACTATAAAAAGGCATTTCTTGCTTCAAATCGGATTGATTACCTTGAGCGTTTGGCGTATGTGCTTTTGAACATGAACGATTTTAACGAAATAGTCTCTCTAAAACAAAAGTTTTCTAAGCTCTTTGGCGAATCCGATAGATTAAAACTGGTCTATGCGATAGCATTGTCTGAAAAGGGTAAATGCGATGAGGCGTTGAAGGAGTTTTCAAGTGTAAACCCGAAGGTGGATTTTTACAGTGAGGTTGTGAGCAACGAAGCGGAGTGCTTGTGTAAGTTGGGGAAATTCAATGAGTTAAGGGAAAAACTTGCAAAGGTTGGCGATGTAAAATCGTATCTTTTTGTCATTAGTAAGTTTTGCTTAAAGAACAAGGAGTATAAAAGGGCTTTGGTTCTTTTTGACGATGCCTTCAAGATCGCAAAAAATAACAAGGAGAGGGCTTATATCTGTTTTTACAAGGCGGATATCTATTTCTCCAATCTTAAAGACACAAACAAGGCAATAAGGCTTTTGAATAAGGCTATTAAGTTTTATCCAGACTATGCTGAAGCCTTGAACTATTTGGGTTATCTCTATATTGACAAGAACATAGATGCAAAAAGAGGCATGAAATTGGTTGAAAGGGCTTTGAAGCTTGACAAGAACAATCCCTACTACCTCGATAGCCTGGGCTGGGGTTACTATAAGCTGGGTGAATACAAAAAGGCCGAAATTTATCTTAAGAAGGCTATAAAAAATTATTCACGCTTAGATGAGAATGCACGTGTTGTGTCGTTAAAGCATCTACTTAAGGTCTATAAAGCTGAGCATATGTATGATAGGGCTAATAAGGTTGCTAAAGATATACTGAAGCTAAAGCCGAAGGATGAGAAGTCCTTAGAGTTTTTAAAGCAATCAAAATGAAGAGATGCCTAATACTTTTTGTTCTGTTGAATATGACATGTTATGCTTCCGACCTGCATATTGTTTTAAAAGATGGAAATCCCGTAGTTACAAATATTTCGAGAAATGTATTTTTCTTTAATGCCTTTAAGTATTCAAGATTAGGAAAACAAAGGGTTTTAAATATGATAAGGTCTTTCGCAAAAAGATACGGCGTAGACTTTAAAATAGCACAAGCTATAGCCAAAATTGAGTCTGACTATAATCCGAAAAGCATCTCAAAAGCAGGTGCTAAAGGAGTGATGCAGCTTATGGATAAAACAGCTAAAAGTTACGGTGTTAAAAATCCTTTTGATGTTAGGGAGAATATAAAAGGCGGAATTTTGTTTCTTAGGCATTTGATTAACAAATACCACAATGTTAAATTAATTGCTGCAGCTTACAATGCAGGAGAGAGGGCTGTAGATGAGTATAAAGGGATTCCTCCTTATAAAGAAACTCAACGTTACGTTGAAAAATTTTTAAGCGTTTACAATGGAAAGAAAATGAGGTTACCTATTTTTTGCTGTAGAGACAATGCTAATAGGAGAATAGTTAAAAGGGGAGACGTATACACAAATATAGGGAATAGCTTATGGTAAGACATGTACCAAATTTGCTATCCATTTTTAGGGTTTTAGATCTTGTCGTGATTATTGTTTTACTTGAAGAATCTTTAAATATTTGGGCCTTTGTATTTTTTTGCCTTGGTGTTTTGAGTGATATTTTGGATGGTTATATTGCTCGAAGAAACAAAATAGTTACAAAATTGGGTGCTATTTTAGACCCTTTGGCTGATAAGGTTTTAGTTATAGGTATACTGATAGCAATGATAAAAATCATGAATGTTCCTTATTGGATGGTTATAGTGATAGTATTTAGGGAGTTTGCTGTGACTGGTTTAAGGGTTGTTGCAGCTACAGAGAGGATTGTTATATCTGCAAATGTTTGGGGCAAGCTCAAAACTACTTCACAATTTTTGGCTTTGAGCCTTTTAATCTTAGGTTTTAGAAGTGCAGGTATTTACGTACTCTTTGCAGCTTTAATTTTAACTATCGTCTCTGGTTACGTATATTACCACGAATACTTTAAGGATAGAGATGTCTTCGTTTAAGAAATTTTTAAATATGATAAAATTTGAACACACTATATTCGCTTTACCCTTTGCATATATTGGTATGTTTATGGGTTTTAAACATGGATTTTCTGTTAAGGTTTTTATACTTGTGACTATCGCTATGGCTTCTGCGCGCTCTGCTGCAATGGCATTAAACAGGATTATTGATTTAAAATACGATGCAATGAATGAAAGGACGAAAGATAGAGAGTTGCCGGCAGGTAAAATAAAGCTTAAAGAAGCCTATGTTTTTACACTTTTATCAATAATTATATTTGAGGCGACGACATATTTTATAAATGATCTTGCGTTTAAGCTTTCACCTGTGGCGTTATTTTTTGTATTAACTTACTCATACACAAAACGATTTACATCTCTATGCCACTTATATTTAGGCTTTACAGATGCAATAGCGCCTTTAGGTGGATATGTTGCAGCTGCAAATAAACTATCTTTACCCATCTGGCTTTTAGCTGGCTTTGTATCCTTTTGGATTGCGGGATTTGATATACTGTATGCTCTGCAAGATAGGGAATTTGACAAAAATGCGGGTTTGCACTCTATTCCCGTGAGCTTTGGCATTAAAGGAGCTTTATTTTTGGCAAAATTATTTCATGCGATTGCATTTATATTGTTGGTTTTTAGTATGTATTTATTTGGTCTTTCCGCTATTGCCTATATTGGCACTATAGTTGTAGCTATCTTGCTCATCATTGAGCATAGATTGGTTGATCCTAATGACCCAAAAAAGATTAACCTTGCCTTTTTTAATATGAACAGTTATATTAGCATTGTACTGTTAATTACTTTTTTAATTGGGAAATACTATGGATAATCAAAGAGAAGTCCGAAGGATTAAGAACAGGGTTGTTACCTACTATAAAGTCGTAGATAAAGATAAAATTAGCAGGATAAAAGATGAGATTTACCATACTGTGGAACCAGATGATTCTTTCACCTTTTTTACTTCATTAAAAAGGTTGGATTCGAGTTTTGGGGATTTAAATAAAGCCTTTGTAGTTATGATGAAGCAAATGGATGCTAAGCTTAATTATATTATTGACCTTTTAAGGAATGGTGGTAATGATGATGAGTTAAATGGTTTTGTAAAAGCGTTTACGTGCGATGTTTCTCAGGTAGGTTTGTCTGTTGAGACGGATAGAAGCCTTAAAATTGGTGATTATGTTTATTTAAAAATGTTTTTGCCTATAGCGCTCCATCACTCCATTAAGATTTTAAGTAAGGTTGTGAGGGTAGATGAATTTGATGGACTTTGGTGCATCGGACTTGATATTGAAGATATAACAGCAGAAAATAGGGAGTTGATAATTCATTATATGATATACGTTGAAAGGAAAATGGCAAAGGATAAGGTAAATAGAGATGCCTACTAATGAAATTTTGATTTTACAGGTTGTTTTTGATGTTGCTATAGTTGGGTATATACTTTTGAGTAGATATTACGAGAAAAGAGAGAAAGAAAGTCTTCTAAAACTTGTGGATAGTTTGAGGAGGTTGGTCGAGAAGCAGAAGCAATTAATTGAAGTGGCTAATATTAGAATTGGTGAACATCAAGATAGAATAGCTGGGATTCTCGATGATATAAGAAGAAAGAATATGTTGTTGACTGAACTTTTGACGACTATAAAAAATAGAACATATGAGGAAGATTTGAAAAGCAGGATATTAAGACTAAAAAATGAGGGTAAGTCTAAAGAAGAAATAGCAAAAGCACTTAATATGAGCACAGGGGAAGTGGAGCTGATAATAAAATTGTATGAGGAGGTATAATAAGTGAAAAAGATTGAAGCTATTATTAAGCCTTTTAAACTGGATTCGGTAAAAGAAGGTTTAATGGAATTGAATATAAAGGGTTTGACGATTAGTGAGGTTAAGGGATACGGAAGACAAAAGGGTCATACGGAGATTTACAGAGGCGCAGAGTACGTTGTTGATTTTCTGCCTAAAGTTAAAGTAGAGGTAGTGGTTGAGGATGAGCTTGTTGAAAGTGTTATTGAGAAGATTATAGAGACCGCACGCACCGGTAAAATCGGCGACGGAAAAATATTTGTTGTTCCTATAGAAGATGTGATTAGAATTAGGACTTCAGAAAGAGGAAAAGACGCCCTTTAATTAATGGATAAATTTAAGCGTTTTAAATTAGAAGAGAAAAAAAGATTATTTAGAGAACTTGAAGGGCTTAATTTATATAGGAAGAAAGTAAGATATATAGTAAAAGCGCATACGGAGTGGGTGGATAGCTGCTTGAACGAACTTTTAGAAAGGCTGGGATGCGATAAAAGTGATCTTGCATTGGTAGGTGTTGGTGGCTACGGAAGAAGACAATTAAACCCCTACTCTGACATTGATATACTGCTTTTGAGAAAAAACGTTAACTATGATGTAGAATATTTGGTTAGGGAAATCCAAGATTTTTTCTATTTTTTAAACTACGAATGCAGTGTTTCCGTTAGAACGGTTGATGAATGTATAGATTACGCAAGCCAAGATGATACCATAAAAACCTCGCTCTTGGACTCAAGATTTATTTATGGCAGTAGCAACCTTTACAACAAATATGAGCATGTGTTGAATTCTAAAATTTTATCTTTAGACAAAGCCCAGTTTATAGAAAACAAACTGAATTATATGAACTTTAGATATAGGAAATATGGTGGAACTGTATTTGTTTTAGAACCCAACGTGAAAGAGGGTGTAGGGTCTTTAAGGGATTACCATACATTTCTTTGGGTATCAAAACTCCTGTTTAAAACAAAAAATATGCTTCAACTTAAAAGGGACGGCTTAATAGAGGAATATGACTACAGAAAGCTCATGGATGCCGTATATTTTTTGTGGCAGTTAAGAAACTCTTTGCATTTTGAGTTTAAAAGAAAAAATGATGTGTTGTTTCTTGATGTAAGGAAAAATATAGCTCAAAGTTTAGGTTTTAAAGATAGCTCGAGATTTACTAAATCAGAAAAACTCATGAGACGTTATTATTATGCTGCAATAAATGTAAAGAACATAGTTAACAGATATCTGGATATGTTTTTGCATAAAAAACCCTCAAAAAAGGACTCTGTGTTTTTCTTGGATGATAATATTGTTATTAACGACAATATTTCAATCGAAGGTTCTCTAAGTTTGGATTACATGTTTTATATGCTTTTTTATTCGGCATTATATTTTAAACACATAGAACCTAATGATACTGTGAAGATAAGGAACCTACTTCCAGAACTGTCAAAGAGGAGAGATGATAAACATTTATCTTTTGTTTTCAGACAAATTTTGTCCCTAAATCAACCTGTGCACAGTGTCATTCTCAATATGCATGAACTTGGGATTTTAGATAGGTATATACCAGAGTTTGGCAACATATGTTGTTTGTCAAGGGATGAATTCTATCATAAGTACACTGTGGATGAGCATTCACTGCAAGCTCTTAAGGCTCTGGATGAGCTGTATGAATACGATGTACCTAAAACTTTTTTGATGAGACTTAAAAATGTGTGGATTAATTTAAAACCCCATGATAGGTTTGTGCTTAGGTTAGCGTGCCTTTTGCACGATATCGGTAAAATAAAGAAGGAAAAGCACGAAATTACGGGTGCAAGCATGGTAGCTTCGATTGCTGATAGAATTGGATTGGGTAAGGATTTAAAGGAGAAGTTGGTTTTTCTGGTTAGAAATCATCTACTTATCAGTTCTATATTGTCCACAAGAAACATAGATGACCCCAAAACTCTTGATGATTTTTTAGGCATAGTTGATTCTAAAGATAAACTTATGCTTCTTTCACTTTTAACCTATGCGGATTTGAAGGCTGTGAACGATAATGTGTGGACATCTTGGAAAGAAGATATTATGGAATCTTTGTACCTTAAGTCTATGTTTAACTTTGAAAATAGGAATTACGATGAATATATAAGGATAAATGCAAATGATTCCAAGAGAAAGATAAAAGCTATTTTAGGGGAAAAGTATTATGATTTAATTGATGAGTTTCCTGACACAATTTTCAATGATATAAAGTTTGATTTAATGGCTCAGTACATTAAAGATATAAAAGATACTGGTAGGAATGCGTTTGTTTATAAGGAAAAGGATTTAGATACAGCAAAAGTGGTTGTTTATTATAAAAACAAATTTGGTTTTTTTAATAAGATTAGTGGTATTTTGGCATGTTTGGATGCAAGTATAATTACTGCTAAGTCATATGATTTGTTGGATGGTAGGATTATTGATGTTTTTACAATTAAAGTTGATAAAAATAGCGATTTGGACGATTATAAAATAGAGAACTTAATTAGTACGGTTGAAAGTGGTGAGTTTGACCTCGAAAAATGCATGGAATCTAAAAAGAGGAAGTTTTTGAATAGGATAGAGAGAGCTAAACTTGAAATGTCGCTGCAGAGTGTAGATGTTATCTTTGATAACAATCAAAGTGAGTTGTATACTGTTATTCGTGTCTATGCGCCGGACAGAATTGGTTTGGTGTATTACATAACAAAAATACTTGTTGAGTTTCAACTTCAGGTTGGTATGTTTATCTTGGACACGAAGGGAAGTATAGCTGTGGATACATTTTATGTTGTGGACAATGCATTTAAAAAGATATACTCTCAAAAGATTATAGATTTAATTAAAAGTAAGCTCTACGGGGTATTGGTTTGAGACGAGAACCTATAAAGGTTGCTGATATTGGAAAGGCCATACCGATTGGACAGAAGATTATGGTTTACATAAAGGGTGGTAATTTTACAGGTACATACTCAAGTTATATCTATGATGTAGATGAAAGTTATAATATTTATATATCCATGCCGACAAACGAAAATGGTTTAAAAGCTGTGATTAGAGAGGGCAGTAAGGTTGAGATAAGCTTTGTAAATAACAAGGGTTATAGAGTAGGTTTTACTTCGCGCTTAATAGAAGTTATAAAGAAAGGTGAGAGGGTTATATATAAATTAAGTAAGCCTGAATCTTTAGTAAAAGTTGAGTTACGTGAAAACTTTAGAGTTCCTGTTCTCATAGAGGTGCAATTTTACGTTTTTAAAGGGGGCAAAATAGAAAAAGCGGAAGGAACGATTTTGGATATAAGTGCGGGAGGGGCTAAATTGTCTACCGATTTAGACCTAGATATAAGGGATAAGCTGTTTTTGGAATTGGATTTGGGTGTTAAAAAATTAGAAGAAATTGAGGCTGAAGTTGTTAGAAAGGCTATCACAGGAGAAGAAGGTGTAAAGCACTACGGCTTGAGGTTTACCGATTTAACTAAGGAGCAAGAGGATGCAATCATAAAGTTCTGCTTATCGAGGCAAATTGAGCTGGCGAGAAAAATGAGAGGATTAGAGTAAAATTGGACATAGAAAAGATTAAAAACGCCAAAGTTGCGGTAGTAGGAGACTTGATTTGTGACAAGTATGTATTTGGTAAAGTTGAAAGAATTTCTCCAGAGGCTCCAGTTCCTGTCGTTCGCGTTGAGAGGGAAACCTATTTTCTTGGTGGTGCATCCAACGTTGCTTTGAATTTGAAAAGCTTAGGCTGTAAGACTTTCCTTTTTGGTGTTGTTGGAAATGATAGCTGCGGTAAAAGACTCCTTAACATGATAAAAAATAAAGGCTTGAATATAGAAAATATATTAAAACTTGAAGATAGGCCTACAACACTTAAAACCCGTGTTATTGCCCAGTCCCAACAAATAGTGCGTTTTGATAGAGAAAAAATACTCCAAATAGACAAAAAGCATGCGTATGAGATTGTCAAAGGGGTTAAAAATAGTGGTGTTAATGCTGTGATTGTTTCAGATTACGGTAAAGGTGTTGTTAGTAGATATTTAGTTGAGGAACTAAAGAATTTAGGAGTCTTTATTTCAGTAGACCCTAAAATTAAAAATGCTTGCGCTTACAAGGGTGTTGATATAATTACACCAAACTTAAAAGAGGCCGGAGAGATTAGCGGCATTGAGATAGAGGCTTTTTCAAACGGCATAGAGTTGGCGGCTAAAAAGATACTAAAAAAGACGAACTCAAAGTATCTGCTTATAACAGAGGGCGAGAAAGGCATGAGTCTTTTTAACAAGAATGGCTTAATATTGAAACAGGCTTCCAAAGCAAGGGAAGTGTACGACGTAACCGGTGCCGGAGATACAGTTATAGCTGTTTTAACAGCAGCGATATCAAGTGGATTTGATATAAAAGAAGCGGTATTACTATCCAATGCAGCCGCTGGCATAGTTGTTGGTAAAATGGGTACTGCTACGGTTAGCATGGAGGAGTTGAAAAAATCTCTATGAAAGTTGCTATTTTAATACCTGCCAGATTTTCCTCAAGTAGGTTTGAAGGAAAAGTAATTTATCCAATAAAAGGCAAGCCAATGGTGCAGTGGGTTTATGAAGGTGTTGCAAGTTCTAATTTAAAGAATTTTGTAGCCGTTTTAACAGATGATGATAGAGTGTTTAACGCCGTAAAATCGTTTAATGGAAATGTTTTTATGGTTAAGGGTAATTTTGCCTCTGGTAGTGACAGAGTAGCCAAGTTTTGTGAAGATAAGGACTTTGATTACGTTGTGAATATGCAAGCTGATGAACCATTGATAAATGGTGAAACGATAGATTTGTTGATAAGCTGTGCTGTAGAGACAAAAGAGCATATAGCGACTCTTGTATCCAAATGCGATGAAAATGAGATAGATGACCCTAATGTTGTTAAGGTAGTTTTAGATAATGAAGGATATGCTATGTATTTTTCTCGTAGCAGGATACCCTACAATAGAAATATTTTTAAGGACTATATCAAGCATATAGGTATCTATGTGTATTCCAAAAATGCACTTATTAGATTGAGTAAGACGGACCCTTCAGTTTTAGAAAAGGCTGAAGGGCTAGAACAACTTAGGGCGCTTCAGAATGGTTTTAAAATAAAAACCTGTTATACTAATAAAACTTTGATTGGTATTGATACAAAAAAGGACATTGAAAGACTCATTACTTATTTAGAGGGTAAAAATGTCAAAAGGTAGGGTTGTTTTAGGTGTTTCCGCTTCTATAGCCATTTATAAGTCTTTGGAGGTACTAAGTAAACTTAAGAAAAGGGGCTTTGAGGTTAGGTTTGCATTAACTAAAGAATCCAAAGAGCTTATATCTCCTGTTATCTTTAAAGCTTTAAGCAACCACGAAGTTTATGATGACGTGATGGAAGAGTTAGAGCTTGGTGATACGAACATCACACATGTTTCTTTTGCTAAGTGGGCAGATGTTCTTGCAGTTGTTCCTGCGACGGCAAACATTATATCAAAAATTTCCTGTGGAATTGCAGATGACCCCGTGAGCTTAATCGCTTTGGCTACGGATGCTAAGAAGGTTGTTGCCCCTGCTATGAATAGCCATATGTATTTAA
>WFRG01000093.1 GCA_015486705.1 Hippea sp.
TCAATAAGGAGTAGAAAACTAAAAAAGCCAATCTTGAGGTCGCTCTCAAGATTGGCTTGATGATAGGCTTTTCATGGCGCGCCCGAGAGGATTCGAACCTCTGACCCACGGATTAGAAGTCCGTTGCTCTATCCTGCTGAGCTACGGGCGCATTTGAACTGGTCGGGGTGAGTGGACTTGAACCACCGACCCCCTGCTCCCAAGGCAGGTGCGCTAACCAAACTGCGCTACACCCCGACACGCACGACAATGTTTATCACAAATTAAAATAGAATTCAATAAAAAAATACCTTTCCAAAATTTAAAAAAGCTTGACAATATTTGATGATTTGGGTATAAAACTTTTTGCTTTTAAATTGACGGAAGGAGTGTAGCAATGAGGACTTACATGGCCAAATTTGAGCCTGAAAAAAGGAAATGGTATTTGATAGATGCAAAAGGGAAGACGCTTGGCAAAATAGCTACGCAGATTGCTAATATTCTTAGAGGTAAAAATAAGCCAACCTTCACGCCCCATGTTGATTGCGGAGATTTTGTTGTGGTTATTAACGCCAGGCATGTGAAACTTACAGGTAGAAAATTAGAGCAGAAGAAGTATTACAGGCATAGTGGTTATATTGGTGGGTTGAAAGAGGTTACGGCTGCTGATATGCTTGATAAATACCCAGAGAGAGTTATAGTTCATGCTGTTAAAGGTATGCTTCCAAAAAACAGACTTTCAAATAGGCTCATAACAAAATTAAAAGTGTATCCTGAAGCTAATCATCCGCATGAAGCCCAGAAACCTATAACAATAGAAGTGTAGAGGTGTTAAATGGATAAATATTATGCTACAGGTAAAAGAAAAACCTCCGTTGCCAGGGTTTGGGTTTATCCTGGTGATGGCGCAATAACTGTTAATAAGAGAGAACTTGATGAGTATTTTGGTGGATTAGAAGAGGCAAAACTAAAAATATACTATCCTTTAAATTTGGCTGGGCTAAATGGTAAAATTAGTGTATATGCTACTGTTAAAGGTGGTGGCATAATGGCTCAGGCCGAAGCCTTGAGGCATGGTATTTCTAAGGCTTTGGTAGAATACGACCCAAATTTGAGAACTACATTAAAGCCGCTTGGGTTGCTATCAAGAGATGCTCGTGTGAAAGAAAGAAAGAAATACGGAAAGAAAAAGGCAAGAAAATCCTTCCAATGGTCGAAGAGATAAACACCCCCACCCCACTTATGTGGGGTTTTTCTTTTTTACCATGATAAAAGTTGGCATTGTAGGCATAACCGGGTTTACGGGTTTAGAATTAATTAAGATACTACTCAACCATAGTGAGGCTACAATTGAGCATGTCTGTTCAAGAAGTGAAGTTGACAAGAGAGTTTGTGAAGTTTATCCACAGTTTACCGGTGTTTTTGATAAAGACATAGAAACAATAGATATCGATAAACTTTGTGAAGTAGATGTGGTTTTTTTGGCTTTGCCTCATACTGTGTCTGCAAGCTTTGCAAAAAGGCTTTATGGTAAAACTAAAATTGTGGATTTAAGTGCAGATTTTAGGCTTAAAGATGTCAAAGAATATGAAAAATGGTATAAAGCAAATCATCCAGCTGAAGGGCTTTTAAATAATGCTGTTTATGGCCTTGTGGAGCTTAATAGAGAACAGATAAAAGGCGCGGATTTGGTCGCAAATCCTGGATGCTATGCTACATCTGTCATTTTAGCAACAGCCCCTGTAGCAGAATATGCTGTTGGCACGATTATTTCCGACAGTAAGTCTGGTGTCAGCGGCGCAGGTAGAGGATTGAAAGAAGGTCTGCAGTTCTGTGAGGTTAATGAAAATTTTAAAGCTTATTCCATTTATGGTCACAGACATATACCTGAGATGGAACAAGAGCTTAGAAAGATTAATCAGAATGTTAAAATCGAATTTATACCTCACCTGTTGCCTATTCAGCGTGGCATACTGTCCACCGTTTATATAAAAGTAGATAAAGAACTAGATTTTGTTAAACTTTACAAGGATTTTTACAGCAAAGATTATTTTGTTAGGGTTGTTGATGCCCCGCCCACAGTTAACAATGTTAAAGGAACAAACTTTTGTGATTTATACGTATATTTTGATGAAAGGACTGATACGCTAATAGTTGTGAGTGTTATAGATAATTTGATTAAAGGAGCATCTGGTCAGGCAGTTCAAAACATGAATGTTATGTTTGGAATAGATGAAAAAGAAGGTTTGGGAGGCTATAGCTACTATCCATGAAAACAGAAGTGATTAAGGGTTCTATATGCGCAGTGGATGCTGTTGAAGCATCTGGGGTTTTTGCTGGATTGAAGAAGAAAGGTTATGATGTTGGTCTAATTTATTCTGATAGATCTACTGTTAGTGCGGCTGTTTTCACTCAAAATGCTATTAAGGCAGCTCCCTTGATTTATGACATAGATTTAATGAAGAATGCACCCGATATTAGGGCTGTTGTTGTAAATAGTGGGAATGCCAATGCTTGTAATAAAAATGGAGAAAAAGCCGTTGATGAAATAGTAAGAACATTTGCAGATAAACTGAAATTGAAGAGTGATCAGGTTTTTGTTGCATCTACAGGAGTTATTGGTGAGGATTTGGATTATGAAAAAATAATTGGTGCATCAGATGAACTTGTACGAGGCCTGTCAAAAGATGGCTGTAGTAAGTTTGCTAAATCCATTATGACCACAGATACATTTGAAAAAACGTATGCTTTAAAGTGCAACTTTTATGGCACTGAGTTTCATATAGGAGGGGTGTCAAAAGGCGCAGGGATGATACACCCAAATATGGCAACTATGCTTGCATTCATAACAACAGATATAAATATTAGCCAGGAGATGCTTGATAAGGCTCTAAGGGAGGCGGTAGATAAGTCTTTTAACAGAATTAGTGTTGATGGTGATACATCCACAAACGATACGGTTTTTATAATGTCTACTTGTCAAGCAAGTAACGAAAAAATAAAAAATGAAAATGAGATTTATAGGTTTTTTACTGACCAGTTAATTCATATGTGTACTTATTTGGCTAAACTTATAGTCAAAGATGGGGAGGGCGCTACTAGATTAGCAGAGGTTGTTGTTGTTGGTGCACCTTCGAGAGAAGATGCAGAGCTAATCACGAGAAGTGTGTCTAATTCTTTGCTTGTTAAAACGGCTATTTTTGGAAAAGACCCAAATTGGGGAAGAATTGTAAGTTCAATAGGTTACTCAAAAGCTAATATATCTTTAAGCAGACTCAAGGTGTATATAGGAGATGAGCTTGTTTTCTCTTGCGGCAAAAGGGCCGATTATAGCAGGGATTATTTGAGAGAGTATATGGATAATGAAGAAATAAAAATACTCATAGATTTGGGTATAGGGATTCATACTTACAATATGTGGTTTAGCGACATTAGCTATGATTATGTGAAAATCAACGCCGAATACCATACATAGAAAAATCAACACTTTTTGTTTATGCGAAAGAACTGAATTGTTTCATTAAGTGTCATGCTTGTTTTTACACTAAAATGCTCAGAACAGTGAAAATGTCAGAAAATCGATTATTGGTAAATAAAAAGCCTTTTAAAGGGTCTCAGGGTGCGTGTAAAAGCAGCTTGAAGGTGATTATTTTTCTAAATAAATCACAAAAACACAGATTTTTTGTTGACAAACGAGATTTTGGATATATAATGCCTTCTTGCCTGGGCTGGCGTAGCTCAATCGGTAGAGCAGCTGACTTGTAATCAGCCGGTTGGGGGTTCAAGTCCCTTCGCCAGCTCCATGTGGAGAGGTTCCCGAGCGGTCAAAGGGAGCAGACTGTAAATCTGCCGGCTTACGCCTTCGGAGGTTCGAATCCTCCCCTCTCCACCATTAGAAGTTAAAGAGCGGGAATAGCTCAGTTGGCTAGAGCATCAGCCTTCCAAGCTGAGGGTCGCGGGTTCGAGCCCCGTTTCCCGCTCCATTTTTTTATGCCCATGTAGCTCAGCCGGTAGAGCACTTCCTTGGTAAGGAAGAGGTCGGCGGTTCGAGCCCGCTCGTGGGCTCCATAAGTTTTTTAAGGAGGCATTTATGGCAAAGGAAAAATACGTAAGAAGTAAACCCCATGTTAACATCGGTACAATCGGTCACATAGACCACGGAAAAACCACCCTCACTGCTGCTATCACAAAGGTATTGGCAGAGAAGGGTAAGGCAGAGTTCAAAGA
>WFRG01000094.1 GCA_015486705.1 Hippea sp.
AAGCAGGTGCGGGATGTCCTGCACGCCGAGGATATGAAGAGACTCTATTTTGCCGCTGTTGAGCATATTGATAAGGCCAGAGGCAAGGCCTTTAATATTGGCGGGGGAATGGATAATTCGCTTTCCCTGCTGGAGTTGTTCGATTTTCTGGAAAAGGAACTGGATATAAAAATGGCCTACACCAAACTTTCGTGGAGAAAAAGCGATCAGAAGGTGTTTGTGGCAGATATTGATAAAGCAATAAATGTGATTGGGTGGAGGCCAGAGGTTGATAGGGATAAGGGCATTAGAATGATGCTGAGTTGGGTTTCTGAATAGTCATTATTTCATGAGGTAACAAATGCGAATATTTGTGCGAGTTCCTTCTAATGCGCCTTCTGGTGGAATAAAGGTTGCGAACCAATTGGTAAATCTCTTTAGAGAAAAGGGGGTGGGATCTTTTTTGGTAGTAAATAGGGAGACTCATATTGCAGATTGGATGATACACCCGGCACCGGTAATCTCTATAGATGATTTAATGGGTACCTGTAAGGTAGATGACATAGTAATAGATAATTGGATAGACCAATATACAATTGAAACCACGAAAAAGTTAAATGCAAAAATAAAAATTTATTATTCTCAAGGAAGCACTTTCTACAAAAGTAAAACTCTCATTGGAGACGACCATCTGAAAAGAGGTAATATATACACACATTACTGGGCTGTAAGTAGTGATGCTCAAAAAATACTTGAGTCCAACTATCCTAAAACAGGAAGATGGTATTTAGTACATCCTTATCTTGAACATGATGTTATCACTTCTATACGTGAAAATGCGAAACAGAGAAAGGATGCTATTTTATGTCTGTCTCGCAAGGGGAAAAGCTACATTTTATTTGCCAAAGTTCTTCAAGGTCACATGGTCAGCTTCGATATAATCAACAGAAAATTCACAGAGATAGAAATATATAAATTAATGGCAAGATATAAGTTCTTTCTCTCGACAGCGGTGGGAGTTAAACCTCAATACATAAAGAATATAGTAAGATTACTAATTAGAGGAAGGACAGATTTTGTTAAGGTCATTAACCCCTATAGAGAGGGATTTCCATTGCCTCCTGCTGAAGCAGCATTATGTGGCTCAATAGTTATTGGATTTGCAATGGGTGGCGGTTTAGAATGGATGTCACCATCTACATGTTTCTTAGCAAAAGATCGAAGCTATTTTTCGCTTATGAAGAAAACCAAAGAGGCACTGTCTGCTTCAGAAGAACAGCTAGATGCAATAAGGGAGAATGCCTTTAGGGCTGTAAGCAAATTTAACAAGGAACGTACATGGCAACAGATAGAGGCTTTTTTAAGCTAACTGGAAGAGAAGGAAAATAATGCTAAATCAAAATAGGTGGGGCTCTAGGTGGAAAATCAAATAACAAGATTTATAATCTTAGGATGCGGACATACTGGATCGACGCTCATAAGTGGCATATTCAACATAAGTGGCTTTGGCACTATCGGGCTCTCGCGAAGTGTATTCGAAAGTCGTCAAATAAATGATCTCTGTAATCTACTATTCGAGCGGAAACTTGAACCTTGCTTAGAATACACCATTGATCATTTTCTAGATAGATTAGAGAAAAAGACGGGAGGGAAATGGTGTATAAAGGATCCTTTGCTTTCGTTTACAATTGAACAAATATATCCTAGAATATCTCAACCTATAAAAGTGGTGTTTAATTACCGTGATCCAAGAAATACCGTGACTCACCTATTAAAGGAAATAAGAAAGTGGAGACCCGATTTGAGCGATGATCAAGCCAGGAAAACTGCGGAGATGCAGTGGTATAAGAGCAACACCGCTGCTATAGAATTTCTTGAGAAAAACGATAACCTCCCTTACTTAATGGTTAACTACGATGAACTAGTAAATGGGAAACTTTTCGATATAATTGACAGGTTTGTAGGGAAGGAAATGAATTATGAGTTTATTAAGCCGAGCAAGCGAAGATCTCCTGTAAGTGCAGTGTCAAGAGAATTACTATGCTTATACGATGAATTGAATGACATGAGTCAACAGAATCACGAAATAATTCTTGAGAACATGAGTAAGATCAACAGACGTATATGGATACGCCACAAATTGCAATATAAATGGTACATGGGCAAACTAATTTTCAAAGATATCATATTAAGGAACATGTATAAAGGAATGGATGATCCGAGGTTACCATATATTAGGCCGCCGTTCCCAAATCATGATAAAATGGTCAAAAACTCAGGAGGTGCAAAAGATAGTGCCAGGACTGAACTGTAAAAGGACACTATTACTGGGAACGGCCTCAAATTATGGGGCGATTTTTGTCTCAATCGTCGTTGGATTGATATCTGTTCCCATTAGTTTACATTACTTTGGCTTTGCTCGCTACGGGATATGGCTTGTTATCGGGTCAATTTTGGCCTATTTGCGGATTTCCGATTTCGGGGTCGGACTGTCTACGCTCACGCTCATGGCTCAGTCTCCTGACCCTGCTCATCAACGTGTTATCCTACGCCGTTCCATTGGGTTGCTTTTGGGTGCCAGCGTTGTCTTTATCGTATTAGTACTCGTTATCACAGCCTTATTTCCGGGGTGTGTTGGTATTCTCGGTAAAGTCCCTGTGAGTCTTCAGGGAGAAGCAGCAACAGCGGCCCTTGCAATGGGCATTCTAGTGCTTTTCCAATTGCCCACGACGGTCTTCGCAGCAGCCTTTTCCGGCCTTCAACAGGTTCATTGGAATCGCGCGTATGGTGCCTTACGCTCCATCATTGGTTTGGGTGCTCTAGTAGCGACCATCTTGGTCGGCGGAAGCCTGGTAACGCTCGCTGTTTTTACAGGGCTTGGAGGTCTTTTGGTGGGGATCGTAAGCGGCGTTCATCTGTTTCTTGTGCATCCCGATGTTCGCCCCCGAGTTGCCGAGAAAGTGACTGATGCCCCTTCTAGCAGATTACTATTCGGGAGTGGAGTTCGTTTTCTCACCTTACAAATTGCCGTTCTTCTCATCTTGAACACGGACAACCTTGTAATAAGCCACTTCTTGGGCCCTGAAAAGGTTGCTCCATATGCAGTAACCTTTAAGCTCTTTCGGATGAGTCTTCTTATGATAAATGCGCTAACTCCAGTGCTCTGGCCGATGTATGGTCAAGCTTCAGGAAGAGGCGATTGGGATTGGATTCAGCGGACTTATAATCGTTGCGTTCCCGCACTGATGGTAGCTGCCGGATTGATCTGGGTAGGTGGGGTCATCTTTGCTCAAGAAATCATTAATCTATGGGCAGGTCCTGGTGCTTATGGCGGACTTGCTGTGGCCTTTGCACTTGGGGGGTACGTATACGTATCCTCATTCGGGGGATCAAATCACAGCTTAATCAATGGATTGAATCCTACTAACATTGTAGTTGGCTTCGGGTTTATTGAAGCAGTATTAAATCTTGGAATTTCTTTGGTTCTCGTTGGGCCTCTTGGTATTGGTGGTGTTGCATTGGGAACATTTATAGCAAGCTTAGCTGTTAACACCTGGTTCCCTCCACTATATATTCATTACCGAACCCAAAAAAAAGTAACCCTTGAGTTAAAGCCTATCATGAGTCACACCTTTATTGTAGTGGCAAGTGTCATTCTTGCTCTCTTTACGATTTTATATTTATCAGCATGGCTTCGGTTTGTAATGGGTATTGCTATTATTATGGTCTACTTAGCATTGTCATGGCGAGTTATTCCCAACAACCTTCAAAATCTAATTAAAAAGACTGTCTTTGAATTACGTTTAGTTAGAGAAATTTTCCCTGTTAAAGAGAAGGTATAATTTTGAATGTTAAAAGTGAGCCCAAAGTAAGCATTTTGATTCCGGTTTATAATAGAGCACAAATAATCCTGGAAACTCTGAATTCCGCAGTCAATCAAACCTATAAGAATATTGAAGTCATTGTTGTTGATAATAAAAGCACAGACAATACTTATGAGATATTAAAGGAATTTGCTGAGTCACATCCAAATGTCAGGGTATATCAAAATGAGGAAAATATTGGCCCCGTGAGGAATTGGCGCAGGTGCCTGGATTATGCAACAGGGGAATACGCCAAAATCCTCTGGTCTGATGATCTAATAGCCCCTACCTTCATAGAAAAGGCCTTGCCGTATCTCATAAGGTATGAGGATGTGGGCTTTGTTTTTACAGGTACAGAGATTTTTTATGATGATACAGGGCAAAGAACCAAAGCTTACTTTATCGGGGATACAGGTATATATGATACAAAAAGGTTTATCGAAGGTTCATTGTTAGGAGGACCGTTTCCCGTTTCTCCGGGAAACGCTTTGTTTAGAAAGAAAGACGTTGAAGAAAATTTGTTGATAGATATTCCTAACAAAATCGGAAGCGATTTTAAAATGCACGCAATAGGCAACGATGTTTTGATCTATCTTTTAACCGCCAAAGACTATCCCAGGTTTGCCTTTATAAATGAAACATTGTCCTTTTTTAGGGCTCATAGAGATTCCATTAGCATCTCTTCAAATAAATTCGAATTAGGCATGCTCTACAATGTAGCCAAAGTATATTTTGTTGAAAATTATGTTAGAGACAAAAAAATGATGAAACAATTTAATGCGAGGTTGCTTCTGCAACTTTTAAGACATAGGCGTAACAGCACTATTAGTATCAAATCAATCAGAGATTTTTACTTTGAGGAGAATAGCAATGCAGTAGATTATCCATTTCTTATGTGTATTGTCTTTAGAAAGTTGATTAAGAAATTAGGGTTCATCCGGTTTTTGCGTACCTAAGCTTTGTTCATCAAAAACGTAAAAAAGATTCACGTTTTTAGTCAGTCATGAAATCAATGCAAGTTCCGGGGCAGCAGAGGGGTCAGGCATCGAAAATAGAAATTAATCTTAATGACGTTCCTTTTACTGAACCGAAGGAGGGCAAATCTTTATTCTTGGTAATTATCCGCAAATTACATAGATTAAAGCAACTAACTTGAATAATTTTTAATCTGCGAAAATCTGCGTAATCTGCGGATAAATATATTATAGTCTTTGAAGGTGAAAAATTTGCAAAAGAGAATGATCTTAAACTATTAAGCTAACTCCGTCTCCTATGTTCTCCTAATCA
>WFRG01000095.1 GCA_015486705.1 Hippea sp.
AAAACGAGATTTACAGCTTTGATAAAAAAATAGACAGGCTTGGAGTAAGAAGGCTAAGTCCATAAAAAAAGACGCTAAATTCTCAAGAAAATAATTACAACAAAATGTAAATAGTGTGGTAATTACTTGCAAAGTAAGGTCGAATTACGCCTTTTTATCTCCAAAAAGCCTTGATTTTCTTTCTTATATTTACTACTTTATCTTAAAAGTAAAATAGTAAAAAGAAAGGAGTATGTCAATGCTGCCAAGAGCACTAAACGCCAACTTAGCCTTCTCGGGTAATATTCCCAACTACCTAACAGAAAGCCAATTAAATAACCTCATAGCCGCCTTTCAGGCTTGGTATGACGATAAAAGCATATCAAACACCAAAAGGCGCATAAGAGGACGCTATTGGCTTGTTTTTCTCACCCTCAGGTTTACAGGAGCAAGAATAAGCGAGGTTATAAATATCAAGCATGAGGATATAGACTTCAGAAACGCAGAAATAAGGCTTATTACACTTAAAAGGCACAATCCAAAGAAAAGAGGGCAGTATAGAGTAGTTCCAGTCCCCTCTAACCTAACAAGTGAGATAGCAAACTACATAGTAGAGTATCCACACATGAGGGATAAGGTCTTTAAAGTCGATAGGTCTAACTTTAACAAGGTATTCAAAGAGCTTTGCCTACAAGCGGATATCCCAAGAGAGCTGGCTCACCCTCACATCTTGAGACATACAAGAGCTATAGAGCTACTTAGGGCTGGCGTTCCTGTTACAATAGTTCAGGACATATTAGGGCATTCGGCTTTGACAACGACGGCAATCTACCTGAAAATCAGTGGGCAGGAGGCGAAGGGGATATTAAAGGAGAAGGGGTTGATATAACTTCATCTTTAGGATCCAGTTTTTTAAACCTTTTTAGTATTATTGGTTTCCAGTTTTTTACCATGTTTCTCATCTCCTTAATATGATTTCTTCCTTATTTTTAAATATTCCTATGGCGGCGTGCGGAATTTTTGCTAACGCTGGGCGGGCACGCATGAGGTTGCCGTGGGATGGGGGAGCCAGCCCACAGCGATAGAGTTGAGTGGCTGGCTCTCGGCGGGGTGCGCCTCACCCCTGAGTGGCATGGGGGCAGGCAACCCCGCCCGAAGGGCGAGCGCAAACCCGCTGTTAAGTGACCGAGCGAAGAGAGGCAAGGTGTGAAGCACCGCAGAGTGCCCGCCGTCGCCATAAATTCTTTTCATTTTTGTTCCTTCTCTAATATTTTCTTAATTTCACTTTCATCTAGTGGAGTAGATTCCTCAATCATATCCACTATTTCTTTTTTTAATTCTTTAGTTTTTTTATTATATAACCCTCTAAGACTTGCAACCTCTGAAATACCTTCATGCCACTTTTTAGCCACACTATCTTGCTCCTTTATTAAAGGAACAAAAATTTGATCAGCAAATTCTAGTGTAATGCCTCCTTGTGCTCCACCCGAAGTAATCATTTCTAATTGTAACTGACCAATTTCGCTATTCAAAAAAGCATGTATATATAAGGCATTTACGCCTCTTTTTATTCTTAATCTGAATACATGCTCACTAAAGATGGCTTTAGGTATTGGATTTCCTATCTCATCTTTTATTACTTTTCCCTTCTCATCGGTAAGCCAAAATGGGAAGTTTTCATCAATAATAGCTGTTTTTCCTGTTGTAGCACCGTCTTTTGCAACAAGTATATCAAATAATCTGAGTTGACCTTTGGTATTCTTAAAATCTTCATAAAAAGATACAGGTACAAAATTTATCTCATCTTCAAAACTAATAGTTCCATCATGGGTTATATTAGTAATAGTTATACTTGGAATTTCACCACTACTTCTTGTTACTCCTCCTTCTGGAGACTTCCCCGCTTCCAATCTACTAAGGAGACTTCTTAAAGAGACTAAAGTAAAACCTCGGTCTTCTAGATCCTTCTTCCACGCCTTAAGTAAAAATCTATTATAATAATATTTTGGATCCAAACGATAATCAAGATCGTGAAAATCAAGCCAAAAAATACCCTTCTCTCGATTTTCTTGATTATTTTTATAATAATTTAATATTTCGGGAAGTTCATTATCGTCTGGGCGTAAAGTGCTATCATAACCAATATGTTTAGCAATTGCAAAAAATACTTTATAATTGGGAATATCAGAGATTTTTTCATATGGTCTAAGATATTTCTTTAAAAACAAGAGTACTGTTTTCATACCCGAACCCGCCTTACGAAAAGCAAAGTCAGGTAAAGCTACCACTCCTAAAATTTTGAAGTTTAGTCTTATCCATTTGAGCAATTCTTTATTACTAGGGTTATTTAATACCCCCAATTGTAAAACAACGCCAAGTCTTGGATTTTTTTATGCTCGTCATTAGTTAGAAATTTAGAATATTGTTCTAAAAATAAAATATCGGATAATTGGCTTTTCCTCCCTTTGCCAAAAATGAAATTATCGAAAGAATTATTACCCAAATTATCTCTGTCATCTTTTTTTATCTTTACACCAAAAGGAGGATTAGTTAGAATGAGTGAAAATCGTCCAAATTGTATGTTTGGATTCTTAAATTGAGAATTTAACCCAGTATTATTCTCTATATTAGTATGCCCATCGTCATTTACTATCATATCCATCATTGCAACACGAGCAATTTTTGCATTTATTTCGATTCCATAGACTTTCTGATGTGAAAAATCATATATCTTTCTGGAAATTAAATTATTATCACCTGCATAATCCTTTTTTATTTGTGTAATAACTCTTTTCATGCTATAAAGCAAAAAACCACCACTACCGCAACTTGGATCTAAAATAATATCGCTTTCTGTTGGTTCCAATAAATCAACCATAAATTCAACTAATTGCCGTCTAGTAAAGTATTGTCCTAACCCCCCACGAAAAACAACTCCTAAAAACTTCTCAAATGCCTGTCCTTTTGCATCTATATCTGTTTTAGTTAAAGAAACATCCTGCAGAATTCTAACGACTTCTAAAATTTTTCTATCTGAAATTTTAATATGTTCTGAAAAAACGTGAGGATCAATAGAACGAGCTTCATTATATAATTCTATTACACGCTGAGCAACTATAACTTCATTCTCATTTTTACCTTCTTGAAATCGATAATATTCGCCGTTCTTCGTGGTTCGTTCATCTTGAATCTTTGCGAATAATAACTTACTCATTTCATCAAAGGCTGTCGCTGGATCTAGTTTGCCACCAGACCAAATAATATCATGACATTTTTGAAATTTATTAGATAACTCATTAAATGAAACTTGTTTTAAATCTACGGGCCCTCCTTTTCGATATAAATATGATGGAACTAATCCATAGTTTATTGGGAGGTCTTCTATAAGGTTTCTATCACGTTCATTTGGAGGATAGTTTTGAATATCGTATATTCTCTTTTCTTTAAATGTTGTAACTAACAAATATTTAGCCCTCAAACTATTTGCATATCCAAAACCTTGTTCTATTGCCTGTGCAAAATCATTTGAATTTATATTTTCTTCTTTTGTTTCCACAACTATGTAATTATCACTTCTTGCATGATCTGAGTAGACAATAATATCTGCATAAACGTTGGGATTTCTTCCTGGAACACTAACTTCAAAATCAATCCGTTCAGGTGAGTATTTATATTTTTCTACTAGTTCAACATATATGGAAGCTCGGACTTTTTCTTCTGGATCTGAAAAATTATATTCTTTATTTTGAATAACATACTTAATTCTATTTTCGTTAATTTCTAATAGTCCTCGTTTAATACCTAACTGAATCCATTCCTCTATAGTATTTGGCAGGCTCATATTTATCCTCTCCTTATCTAATTACACTCCAGTTTTTAAATCTTTTCAAGGCGACGGCGGTCATTTCACTTAACTCGTTCATATCCGAAATGTTCGGATATACTGTCAAATTTTTGAGGTATGCGAACTGTTAGCATATACATCCCTCTGGATGACCATTGTCTTTTTACCCCTTTTAGCGTTCAGCAGATTATCAATCTTCCTTAAACTCCTCAAGCCACGAGAAAAGCTTTCCTTCTTTTAGTTCTCTCTCAAGGTTCTTCTTGAGCCTCTCTGCCCACTCCTCATCTGACAATTCAAAATCTTCTTTATAGTCTCCGTGTGCTTTCTCTAATAGTATATCGTTTTGAATTTCCCTAAGCTTTTCTCTATCCCTCTCGCTCCAGTGTTCTACTGGAAAGTCAAGGATCTTTCTCATAAAACCTCCTACTACACAAACACTCCATCATGCCTCTATATTCACCTCTTTTTCGTTTTCTATGTCAGCCTCTCAATCTCCCCGCTTCTACTGTCCTCTTTAATTTCTCTATCCCATTGCTCCCAGTCCCTTTCAAGTATCCAGTCTCTTAACTTGTAAAAGTCCTCTTTTGGCAAAGACTCTATAAATTCAATAGCCTCCTCAATACTTTTCATGACGCACCTCTCATCTTCCAAATAGTTTAGCCCAGAAACTCTTTTTCAGTTCTTTTTCCAATTCCTCTCTCTTTTTTAGCTCATCTTTAAGAAATTCTATTAATTCGCCTTTTTCTTTTTCAAGTTTTTCTATCATCTTCTCTTTTTCTTCAATAGCACCTTTTAATCTACCAGCCTCAAACATGACTTGTTCAAGTTTTCTATCCCTATCTGACAGCTCCTCAATAGGCACTAATGACTTACTCTTTTTCAACTCATACATATCGCTAACAATTTTCTTTATCAACTCATTCTCGGTCTTTAAGTCATACACTCTCAAAAGCTCTTTTATTTTTATATCAGTTTCTTCATCAACCCTATATGTCTTTTTAATAATTGCTGTCATAACAGCACCTCATAAAAATGACGGCTATGAGCGTCAAATTGCCGTCAAAACTTCTAAAATGACGGCTATAATTCGAGAATACACCTATAACAACATTTTTTCAAGAACTATTCTACCACTACCCGCTCTCACAAAGCGGCTTATACCAACTTACAATACACAGGCCCTATAGCTTTGCGGCTGTCTTCGAAGACTACCGCCTACGGCGTAAGGAAACCCGCCGCCTGCAGGAGTTTTTTAAAAGTTAATAACTCCAACTAACTCACTCATTTAGTAGAGACTCTGTTTTTCTAATCCTATCGCGATAGCGTTTTATCTTCGAAGCGAGGCCAGCAAGGAATGTAGGGGCTGTGTAGGGCAACAACTGTTCATGCTTTTCTGTTTTTTTATGTTTTCAGTTTTTATCTCTCTGTTTGTTGTATTATATTTTTTGTTTATTGTTATATGTTCCCCAAAAATTAGTGGAATTTCGTTTTTTATAATCCAGTATAAAAACACCATTTTTGAAGATTGTAAAAACCGAAAAAAGGGCAAAAATAGGCTCTAAAGACGAAAAAATGAGAGTGAAAGACGAAAAAATGAGAGTGAAAGACGAAAAAATGAGAGAGTGAAAGACGAAAAAATGAGAGTGAAAGACGAAAAAATGAGAGTGAAAGACGAAAAATTTGAAACGAATTTCTTTATTATCTATCTACAATGAAAAATTACTTTTAAAATAGCATTTTTACTTCTCAATTTTATTATAGTTTAATTTAAAAAACGAGACTATAGCTTGATAATTCGTCATTAAACACTATAATTAGAGTGGAAGGAGGTGTAAAAATGAGTGAATTTTTGGTATCCGTGAACAAAGATAATAAGGTCAAGAAGTCAGAAGCACTAATACAAAGTAGGTATGATTTAAACCCTTTACCAATAAAATTCATAACAGCTGTAATATCGGCTTTAAAACCAAGCGATGAAGTAGATAAGAGGTATATTTTTAAGGTTAGAGACTTTATAGAGCTTATAAATGAAGACTATTCAAATATATACACATACCTAAAAGAGGCAGTAAAAGAACTTTTACAGAAACCTATAGAGATCAAAACTGAAACTGGTTGGATCATGACAAACTGGATCAGTTCAGCAGAATACAAAGAGGGAGAAGGAACTATCACTTTTCTTATAGATCCCCTTCTTCGTCCGTATCTATTAGAAGCTAAAGAGCGTTTTCTTACATATTCTTTGCACAACATATTATTCCTGAAAAGTAAATACTCAATAAGGATATATGAACTTTTACGGGATTGGTATAATCAAGAACACAGATACCAAAAGAACACTATAAAAGTAGAAAAAATAATAGAACTAAAATGGTTAAGGAAAACCCTAAAACTACCTGAAAGTTATAAATACAACGACTTTAAACGTTTTGTATTAAGAAAAGCACAACGTGAGCTCTCAGAACACACAGACATCGAATTCGACTTTGATGAGATCAAAACAGGCAGGCGTATAACACACATTAAGTTTAAAATTTTCGACAAAAGCAGGAATAGCGGTAACAACATAACAACAGGCAACAACAACGCTCTCATAGATGAGAAGCTACAAACACTATTGAACTCTCTTAAAACAAAAGAGAATGTCAAATTAAGCTATATTTACGACTCATATCTCAAGCACGGCTACGACTATGTAAAACGCAATATAGACTACGCAAACATGCATGCAAACGACAATTACGCTGCGTATTTGACTAAAGCTCTCAAGGAAAACTGGGCTACAACTTCAAAACAAAGAAACTCAATCTTTGAAAGCAAAGAGTATCAAGAATACAAGCAATTCATAGGTAAAACTATAAACATTCAAGGCATAACATACGAGGTTGATCACGAAAGCCTTTACAATCCTAAAACTAACACCGCTATCCCCATCGGCGACATTTTAAGGGATTGGAACTACTGGAAAGCTTATTTTGAAAGCTCTAAATAGGAGGTCAATTTGGCTTTAAATAGCATTCTCAGAGAGCATATAAAAGAAATCCGCCAAGACTTGCGATCCTTTTTCTCTAATCACCTTGAAAACCACAACAAATTCTACCAAATAGCCCTCATTCGCTACATTGACACTAACAAGAAAACCACCAAGAAATACACGATCCCCGACACCTTTTTAGACACAAGAGGCTTTGACAGAGTCTTATATAAAGAGAACATTGTTTACAAGAACCAAGACGCTAATAGAAGGGAAAATATATATATCCACTTTCACCCCAAAACAAAGTATTCAAAACTCATTTGGCTCGACGATGTAAAGCTTGAAACAGCTCAGAACTCGCCGTTTTGGGACTATTTAACGCTCATAGAAACGCATTCAGGCAACTTTCAGGCTTTTATCAAGCTCGATCACTGGCTTGACATCCCAACTTTGCAACTCTTAAAATCACATTTAGTCAATAAACTAAAGGCAGATATTGCAGCTCAATCATATATTCAACCTATGCGCCTACCCTACATGTGGAATTGGAAATATAATCCACCTTACCCAATTACAGTTTATAAAGAGAGTTTTAATAGACTTGAAACTCAAAGCCTGTTAGAAGCGATAAAATTGGACAATAAAGCACTATCACAAGGCGACAACAAACTTTACACATTGTTCGAAAGTGATAAATTAGAAGACACATTAAAGAAAGAAGATTGGGTTAAACTAAGAGAACTTATCAGAGAGAAACTTATAGACGAAGAATATAGAAACGATGAAAATATTGTGGACTTCTATTTTGTAAAATATCTATTCAAACATAACTATAAAGCTAAAACAATCTTCAAACTTCTCAAACTTGCAAGGGAAGACATAGAGGATAAAAAAGAAGGACACCTACACGATTATATCGAAAGGACAACATTAAAAGCTATAATAAGTGTAATAGATCACAAATTCTACAAATCATTAAGCACCCACGCAAAGCAGGAAGGAAAGAAAGTAATAGACTTTGCAAGAGAAGTGTGCCAAAACTGGGGCGTGTTCTAACTAAAAAACTACCATACACAGCCCCTTATCCTTCAAAGCCCGTCTCTGAAGACTACCGCTTGCGCGGAAGGATTAGAAACGCCCTCTAAAGGCAAAATAAAGCCCTCTGGCGTTAAAGATGAGCCTTATTCGACAATTAATCGTTTGAAGTAAATATCGTGCGAAATTCGGCGTTATTTTAGACGCTCAGGTCGGCAAGGCACGGCGGGGCGTGATATCTTTTTTTTGAGCTTGACGGCAAACTTGCCTTTGGCAAGGCAAACGTCAAGCAGACAACCGAAGCCGTGAGGTTGATACCCCGCTTGCCGGGGTATCGCTACCGAAACGGCGAAGGGCGTCAGGTTTTGCGCAAGCAAAACAACGGGCGGAAGCCCGTGAGTGCATGTCGGCACGAAAACTCAAGCAATGTGATACCCTCAAGCGTGCGTAAACAGACACAAGCACTCTTCACGAACGCCCGCTCTTGAGCGAAGCAAAGCGAAGCGAAACAGGGCGTTCGTCCCGCAAAGGCAAAACCGGACAACACGGCGTAAGCCGTCCCGCAACGGTCTTTACTGGAAGGTGGCGGCAACCCGCCAAGCCGATCCTCCGTAGGCTCTCTTCTTGAAAAAGGCGGGGCGGGAACGGGGATTTCGCAAGGCGCAAGTTTGCCCCCGTGTAGCGTCCAGCAGAGCGGTTTCAAGCAAAGCGGAAAGCGGTAGGGGGCAAACGCAAGCGCCGAAGCCCTGAGCCCGTAGCGGACAAGGCAGGACTTTTTCGAAAGAAAAAGTCCGCTCCCGCAGTCCGCGAAGGGCGAAGGGTGGCTTCGAGCGGGCGTCAAGGCGGTTTCAAAGGAATATTTTTTTCGACAAGAAAAAAATATTCCGACAGGGAACAAGCGAAGGAGCCACAAAATCCCCGTTCCCGCCCCGCCGTTCCCCCGTTAGGGGGTGAGCGAAGCGAAAGGCGGGGCGGGTTGCCGCCACCACCCACGCCGAAGGCGTCTCCCAAAGGCAAGCCTGGACAGGCAAGCAAACCTCTGCGGCGATACCCCCGTGTAGCGGTCTTCGTAGGGTTTCTTCGAAGTAAAAGCGGTAGGGGGTATCGTTCCGCCAAGAGGTTTGCTTGCAACGGCGGAAGACGTTAAACCACAAAGTTAGCAGGCAGTTTAACTCAAAGACACCACAAAAAAGAAGCATGTGGACTCAAAAAGCCTATCATAACACCATTTTCAGTTGACGCCACTTTGCCGTCATGATTTTTTTGACTTGACAAGAATAGTAACATAGAATATACTAATAAAGATGACTAATAAAAGCGACTATTTAGAGAGGGCAAGAGAGCGATACAAAAAACTATACGGCAACATAGCAGGCATAAAAGCTTTCGAACTAAAGCTACATAAAACGCTTCATCTTGTGAACACGTTTAGATATTCAACACCGACTTTAATAGACTTTTACACCCAGAACTACAAAAGAGGCTTCGCAAAGAAGCTACTTGAACAAGGCTATCTTATAGAACACGAAATATACAGCTCCGTGCCATACCTACCTCGCAAAGTCCTTACTCTATCCAAAAAGGCAAAAGAGGAACTTTTATCACGCTTTGGCTACGAACTAAAAATCTGGGAGGGTAGAATTAATATAAACACATTACTACATAACTACACGGTTCAAGCAATCACAATAACACTCATAAAAAAACTCATTAAACGCAATCCGCATCTAAAACTGACTTTCATAGGAGAAGTGCACACAAAGTCGATGTTTTATAAAGATTATGATGCAGTTTTAATAAACACAAAAATTGAAAACGATAATATAGGCATAGAACTTGACTTAAACTACAAAAAGCCAAAAGAAATCGAAAAAATACTTGATAAGTTCCAAAAAGATTTAAAAGAAAACCTCGTTAAACACATATTCATTCACTTCCCTGAAACGCATTTTGAAAAGTTCAAAAACCAATACCTTAAAGCAATAGATAAGAAATATAAGATCTACGCTTTAAAAGAACCTTTACTTAAAAGCATTAAATTTCAAAAAATACCAATTCCTTTCCGTCCATACATAAAGAGAAAGTAATTACAACAATAAAAACCTAAAACAAAAAGGTATCCAACCTATAAAGCTAAAAACTAAGAGATTTGGTTCTAAGTCCTTAACCGCAAAAACTGAAAACCCTCCCGTTCAACTGAATATCGGCGATACTGTTTTATTGACAATAAAACCGCTGAAGGAAAAGATTACAATACCCGCCATGATTTCGAACATCATAAAGGAGGATAATACCTATACTATCTATTTTGAATACCTGAATTTGCCAGAAAAAACTGATGCCTTAATACACAAAGCGATCTACTATAAACAATCGCAATTGAATAAGCTATAAACATGTGATATAATTTATTTACTTAATAACCGTTATACCCTTTTTGCCCTTATTTTTCGTCTCATACAGAGCTTTATCAACCCTTTCAAGAAGGGTTTCTACTGTATCCCCATCCTTTATATGGGTTATCCCTATAGATATTGTGCACTTGAAAGTTAAACCGTTTTTCTCAAATTTTATCGATTGTATCTTGTTAGCTATTTTCTCAGCTACTGAAACAGCATCCTCCAACATTGTATCGGGTAGTATGACTATAAACTCATCTCCTCCATACCTAACTGGTATATCGCTTCTCCTAATAATTCTCTGAACAACAGAAGCAACGGTTCTTAGGACGGCATCTCCAGCTAAATGGCCATACACATCGTTTATCTTTTTGAAATCATCTATATCGAACATGATAATACTGCAAGGCCTTGAGTATCTGTTGAAATTATAGAGTACCGTATTTAGGGCTTCTTCCATATACTTCCTTGCATACAGTCCTGTAAGCTGGTCTTTGAATGAAAACTCTTTTAGCTTCTTTAACTCCTCTCTCTGTTTTTCTAATATCTTTCTTGCAACATCAAGCTCTGACTTAAGTGTGGCACTCATGTGTAGTATTTTTTCAACCTCATTGCTTATCTCGTCGGCTGTAGGATCTCTATAACCTGTTAAAGTATCCACAACTTCCCTGTATGCGTCGTCGCTTTTTTCCACGCTTTGTTGGACATTCTCTGCGGTATTTTCTATATTCTTTGCTATCTCTAATGTTTTTTTCTTCATTTGCTCTACTTCTTCTGACAACACATAAAGATCGGTCCCGTAAACATACCTGTGTATCTCTGCCTCACTTAAGCCGTATTCAAGAGCAACCTCTATAAATATCTTGTAGTAATTAAAAGGGGTGAGAAGTAAGCCTTCTTTTGTAGCCCTAAATAGGGTTTCTTTTATGATATCAGACAAAAAATTTCTCTTTTTGTTAGGCAAGACACTTCCAAAAAATAATTATTAAAAGACACCCTTTATTATAAAGAAATAAAGCGGTATGTCAATGACTTTGAGCTATTTTGCTTTGTGTAATCAGCCGAAACAGTTAGCCACAATTTTCTTATCTTCTTCTACTACATACTCAAAATATTCCTTCAGGATATTGAATAGATTGTAGAGGTTTCTTTCGTTTACATCCGATATATTGTTTTTGAATTGTTCCAGCCTTTCCTTTATTTCCATAAATCTTTCTAAAGGAGTAACTTGATCTCTATAATTGCATCTTTTAAGATAAGAGGCTATTGAATTGTAACTGGCTTCAAGATACTTTTCGACAAATTCTGTGTAGTGCAGAATATAATCCTTTTTTCTTTGAGCTGGATCTTTTAAGGTTTCATAGATGTTGTTTAGAATCCTTGCGAGTATCATATTATTGGCATCCAAAGCATAACTTCCTGTTGAGTACTTATCTCCCCATAGTATGAATTTTGCGCTTTTCTTTGTTTTGTTTACCGCATTTACAAACGTTATGAAGTCATCTAATGGTAAGGGTTTTGAGTAATAGTATCCCTGTATTTCATTGCATCCTTCTTTGTATAGTATTTCCACCTGTTCCTGTTCTTCTACACCCTCTGCAACTGTTTTAAGGTTTAGCCTTCTTGATAGGTATATCAAGCCATCTACGATATATAGAACTTTGTTGTTTTTATGTATTTCATCTATGAATGTTTTATCTATTTTTAAAGTATCAACAGGAAAATCCTTAAGATATGACAGGGATGCATATGCTGTTCCAAAGTCATCGATAGCCAACTTAAAGCCCATCTCTTTTATCTGTTCTATTGTCTTTAACGCTTTTCCTTTATTTTCAATTAAAGCTGTTTCTGTGAGTTCTAAAGTAAGAGAAGAACTAAATAACTCTCTGAAGGAAGAAAGCCTTTCTAAGTTCGACACTAAATATCCATTTGAGAGGTGTTTCCCTGATACATTGAGAGAAATATCGATACTTTCTTGCGATTTCATAGATATATATCTTGAATCCTGAGCAACTCTTTCAAATACCCATCTATCTATATCTACTATACTTCCGTCTTTCTCGGCTTGAGGTATAAAAAGACTCGGTGGAATTATTTTTCCATCGGATCTTAATCTTATTAAAGCCTCACACGACTTTATTGTATTGGTTTTTGTGTCTATCTTCGGCTGATAGTATAGGACAAAATTTTTGCTATCTATACTACTCACGTTCTTGCCAGTCATAATACCTCCTTAACAGTTCTATCTCCTTGCAGAGTAAGAAGAACTGCGTCTAACTTGAACCCAT
>WFRG01000096.1 GCA_015486705.1 Hippea sp.
CACTCCTTGAGTATCTTTTTTTCAATTTAAGAAAAAAATATGGATCAACAAAAAAACTATATGACGGATAATTTACAGTCAAACGTTTCCCTTTTGAGTCGTATATAGTTCCCCTATAACCCTCCAATTGAATAGTATGCATCATACTTTGCAAGGAAATTTTCTTATAGCTTGTAGAATTTATTACCTGAATATAAAAAGCCTTTAGCAAAACAACAAAAAAACCTAAAAATATGAAAAAAACAAGTGTCTTATATCTTACTAAATTCAATGCTCGACTTTAACGCTGTTTAAAGATGTGTAAAAATTTTTAGTGGATAAAATATTTTTTGGATTTATTACCTGGCTTCTATTTTTCAATAAACTCTGTTGTTCTAAAATCAAGGAACGCAGAACTACTCTTTTTGTATTAATATGGTGTTTTATCTGAGCCAAATTCATATTTTGATAGGCAAGGAAATAAATAAGTAGGGTCAATAATACCGTGAAGAAAAGGTAAGAAGAGTTTACTGCGATTGTTCTTGCCCCCACATTTTCTTTTTCCTCGTATTGTTCCAACACCTTAACTTTTGCATAGTCAATCATTTCTTTCCTCCGCTTTTATTTTTAGGGCACATCTGAGCTTAGCACTTCTTGACCTCCTATTGTTCCTAATTTCACCAGGAGAAGGTCTAATTGGTTTTTTATTTATTAGCCTCAACACATCTTTGTGCTTATAATCCTTGAAAATCTGCTTAACAATTCTATCTTCTAAAGAATGAAAAGAAATAACGCAAACCGTACCATTAATATTCAAACGCCTAATAGCCGCCTTCAGACCTATCTGCAAACTCTCAAGTTCATCGTTCACAACAATCCTCAATGCCTGGAATGTCCTTGTGGCCGGATGGATCTTCAACGACACATTCTTTGGAACGGCCTGTTCAACCAGATCGGCTAACTCTTTTGTGGATTTAATGGGTCTCTGCTTTACTATGGCCTTAGCTATACGTTTGGCAAACCGCTCTTCTCCGTAAAGCCTCAGTATTTTCTCAATCTCTTCCATATCCCAGTGGTTCACAATCCTTTCAGCCGTTAATGGTTTTGATTGATCCATCCTCATATCAAGGGACGCATCGATACTAAAAGAAAAGCCCCTATCTGATTTCAACTGATCAAGAGAAACACCGAGATCAAAAATAATTCCATCAACAAGATCAATACCCAGCCTATCCAAATGCTCCTCTAAATTGGCATAGTCATCATTGACCAAAATCAGCCTATCACCATACTGTTCCTTTAACTTTTCACCGTTCTTAATCGCTTCTTTATCTTTATCAAAAGCAATAACAACGCCAGTCGGATGAGACAATTCCAACAATTTCTTCGTATGACCTGACGCACCAAGCGTCATATCCACATATACCCTATCCTTTTGGGGTTGGATTATGGTCATAAGTTCACGTGTTAAAACACTCTTGTGTTTCATTTAAAAAATACCCAACTTTTCAATCTCCTCAGCCAGTTCTTCTTCAGATTCCCTTAAGGCTTTGGATTCACTGTCCCATCTCTCTTTAGACCAAATCTCTATGTGATCCAAATTACCTAAAACAACAACATCCTTGTCTATACCTGCATCTTCCCTTAAAACAGCAGGTATCAGTATCCTTCCCTGCTTATCAATATTCACGTCTTGAGCCGATGAGAAAAACATCCTCTTAAACCTTCTTGCCGCTTTATTGGTTAAAGGCAAATTCACAGCCTTTTTCTCAAGCTCTTCCCACACATCGTAGGGATAAGCATAGATACAGTCGTCAAAAACCGTCAGGACAAGGGTGCTCTGATGCTTATCCCTTAAAATCTCTTTGAACTTTGGAGGTATTTTTACACGCCCTTTATCGTCGAGGGAGTACTCAAATCTACCCCTAAACATCCACTTTCACCCACTTTCACCCACTTTACTCAATTTACATATCGGATGTCAAGGAAAAAAATTAAATGAGATTAATTTCCAGACCCTTTATTTAAGTATGGTTAGAGAATATGAGTAGCGGAGAAAAGAGAAAGTGCCGGGGAAAACCCCCGACTAAAAAAGATCTTTTTTAATTCAAATTTATCATCACCATCTTAATATTCGTCATTTCCTCTATTGCAAACCTCACACCCTCTCTGCCAATACCACTCATCTTATTGCCACCGTATGGCATGTGATCAACCCTGAATATGGATGTGTCGTTTATCATCACACCACCAACATCGAGGTTATCTATAGCGTATTGAATCTTTCTTATGTCATTTGTGTAAATGCCCGCCTGCAGACCGTAGTCTGAGTCATTTACATGCTGTATTGCCTCTTCAAATGTGTTGTATTCAACAATGGACACTATGGGCGCAAAGACCTCCATGCACATAACACGCATGTCCTTTGTCGTATTCCTCAAAACAGTGGGTTTCAATACCCTGCCTTCCCTTGTTCCGCCTGTAACAAGCTGAGCACCCTGATTTATAGCCTCTTTGATCCACTCCTCAGCCCTCTTCGCTTCATTCTCATCTATCATAGGACCCAAATCCGTATCCTTCTCAACGGGATTTCCAACCTTTAATTTCTCTGTGGCTTTGGCAAACTTCTCTGTGAACTCATCGGCAATATCCTTGTGGACATAGATCCTTTGGAGTGATATACACACCTGACCTGAGTTTGCAAAGGCACTAACCACGCATCTTGGTATAGCCTTATCGATATCTGCATCCTTCTCAATTATCGTTGCAGAGTTGTTTCCAAGCTCGAGCGTAACCCTTTTAATACCTGCAAGCCGTGTTATTCTATCACCTACTTTGGCGGATCCTGTGAATGTGATCTTTCTTACTCTGTAATCCTTGACAATTGCCTCTCCAACTTCCCCTCCAGGACCAATCACAACATTAAATGCACTCTTTGGCAGTCCTGCTTCCTCCAAGATTTCAGCCAAAATTAATGCCGTTATGGGGGTTGTTGATGCTGGCTTCAATACAACCGTATTACCACTTGCAATGGCAGGTGCAACCTTATGAGCCACCAAGTTCAATGGAAAGTTGAACGGTGTTATAGCTCCTATTACACCCATTGGCACCCTTACGTAATACCCAATCCTGCCGACGCCGCCCATGCTCGCATCCATAGGCACAGTTTCACCATGTATTCGCTTCGCCTCCTCTGATGCAAATTTGAACGTCTCGTATCCCCTGTTTACCTCACCAATGGAATACTTCCATGCCTTTCCTGCCTCTTTACATATCATGGTTGCTATCTCTTCAGACCTATCCTTGATTAGGTTCGCAGCCTTTTCTAAGATCTCAGCTCTCTTGTATGCTGGCATACTCTTCATTTCTTCAAAAGCTTCCTGTGCTGCGGTGATGGCTTTATCTACATCCTTTTCGCTTGCCTTAGGAACAACACCTATGTTCTCACCTGTGTACTTATCGATAACATTGATAGTCTGACCCGTTTCTACCCATTCTCCACCAATGTAGGTCTTGTAGTGTTTCATGGGGGCACCTCCTTTGATTTTTTTAAAAATGTTATTCCTAATTTTCGTTATGTCAAAAAATTTAATATTTCCAAACAAACCACTATTTTTATGTCCACCATTAAGTTGCGCCGCCCTAATACATTACAATTTTTGAGAAAATTTGACACAGTAGCATTAATTTTTTATAATTATTGTCGAAAATTACTTAAATAAAGGAGTTTATTATGCCCACAAGAAGAGAAGAAGATTTGCTAGGTTTTAGAGATGTTGACGAAAATGCATATTATGG
>WFRG01000097.1 GCA_015486705.1 Hippea sp.
CAATAACTATTTCACTAAACAAAGATCTTTCTAAGAACGAACCAATTGATGAAAAGTTTGAAAAAAGAGGGACTGAATTATCAAGAAACGAAGATAAAACAAATAAGTCACCAAAGCAAAATGGATTTTTATTTGATTTTACTAAAGATTCAAAAAATAGTAATACTAAGATAATTAGTTTTAAAACCACAAAAAATGCAAGTATAAAAAAGCAAGCAAAAGGAATTTCCGGAGCGAAACATCTTTTTGATTTTACAAAGGAAGAATTTGAAAATATTGAAGATAAGAAGAGTTAAAAATACAGAAGTAAGAGGCTAGAAGTTTAAGGCTTTGTATTTGAGTGGCCCATTCCCACAGACTGTGTGAATCCTCCTAACTGACAGTTAATACCGGACAAATATGATGAATTATTTGGCATTGAATATTAAAACCCTCATCCCGCGCTTCTTCCTCCAATTATACCACAAAACCTTATATAAGCTTTACTCAGTAGCTCCAATATCAGTCTATGCTTATCTTCTAACCCAACAATTTGCTCCTGTCCATCTAAAATAAGCAGATGTATGGCAAAGAAGTTCTCAAACACCCATCTTGCAGTGGGGTTCTGAACGGGTTTCCTAAGCTGATTGGGAAAGGTTTTGTTTTTATTCTTAAGTTCACTTACTATACTCCCAAATGAATAAAATTATCTAACCTTAAACGCAATTGTATCTACCTCTTTACCATTTAAAGTGATTCTTACCCTGTAAACGCCGGCTGGCCAGTCTCTGTCACTTTCAATTCTAAAGTTTACGTATTTATCTTTTGGTGATGTTCTATTTACAAACACAGTTTTTTGGCCTATTGGATAGTCTTTGTTTGGCATAACATAAAACCACTCTGCCTTTATTCTACTGCCCTTTGGCAGCATATAGACCGAGCATGTTAAGTTTACGTAGTGCTTTTTGGCATTTAGATATTCTGGATATCTCAATGATATATAATCCTGTTTATTCTGATAAACAGCGCATTTATCAATGCTATAGTGTGCCGTTTGGTTATTCCGAGCATTTTTGCAGTTAGCATAGGCATTTCTTGCAGCGTCATATTCTTTTTTTGCATTTACTGCCTCTGGTGTGTTTCCCTTGCCCTTACTTATCAAGTTCACAAGCTTATTGTAAGCAGTTACATACCTTCTGTAGGCATCTTTGCAATTCAATTTATTGAGGTTGTTAGATTCTTTGATTGTTTGGTTGTGTTTGGTTGTGTGTGCATGGTATGTGTTTGTTTGTGGTCTTTTTGGAGAAATTATAAACCTTCTTCCTGCGCAGGTTATATACTTAAACCCGTCACAAAAGCTTTGATTGCAGATTTTACCGCTGCCTATCACATAAGTGGGTGATTTTGCGCCAATGTCGTAATCCTCTTCAAAGGCTATTGCCTTTGTAAAACCCATTCTTTTGCAGAGCGCATTTGCAGCACCCTGTCCGCAATCCTGAGCCCACTTCCTGCACCAATCCAGTCTATAGCCGTTTATCGTTGGGTATCTAAATGTTTTTGTGTTATTTGAAGATATACGTTTTATACCTGATATACAGCAATTTCTACTTACTTTGCTGGGTATAGAGCCTTTTAACCAGCATCTTGCCTGCGGTCCTTGAATTGTATATGGCTTAACATAAGTCCAAGCCATGCATTTAGGATCTCTTTCGCAGGCATTTTGGCAAAGCCTATAGTCAGGGTAAGGTAGGTTAAAGCTTTTGTAGTCATAACCAGGCCTGTCTATATTAACCTCAACGCCACTGCCGTAATGAATTCTTGGAACATTTAGATGTGAAACATCGTAGACGCTGTTTGCCCAAGTTCCACCACATATCTTGGATTTGTCGCCGTTACAGTGCATATTGCAATTTGAAGCCCGACCGTATTTTCCGTAGCTATTGCCACAGAAACACTGGCTACTGTATTGAACGCCTGCGTATCTATAACCTCTTCTTGCACACTGTCTTATACATAGGCTTGGTGTCATCCTATCGCTCCCAAAACCAAAAGCAGCAAGATCTCTACCCCTTAATCCGAAAGGGTCTCCCTGATCTCTAAAGCAGCCCAAATATTTGTAGTTGTTGTAGGTCTTGTATGAATTGTTGTTCTGGTTGTTGCCTAAGAAGTTTTCGCCGCCTTCTGCTGTGTTGTAAATGACTGGCTGTTGTTTTCCTTGATTTCCATTTGTTTTAGGCATTTGCTCTAATGCGTTTTTTATAATTAAAAGCTTCTTTTTGAGTATGAAGTCAGCAAGGGGCATCACTCTTGCTATTTTCCATCTATTGCTTTGCTTTTGCAGCAAGAATACCAGGTCATTATCCTCCGTGAAACTCCTGTTTCTGAATTTGTCCATTATGGTTGCATTTACATGAACCTGCACTATCGCCTTATCACCGAATATTTGTCTCTTTTTAACTTCAATGCTATTGACTCTTTGGTTAATCGCAGCGAATACTATTTTGTAAACCTTAAGGCGTTCTGGGCTTGGATTGTAAAGTATCTGTTTTATACCCGATAGGTTTTTGTTCTGGACAAAATTGAAATAATCGCTTATTACATCAGAGTAAGCACTAATTGGTATTAGTAGAACCAGTAAAAAAACAACAAACGTTTTTTTCATTTTTATTCTCCTTCCTTCCAAATTTTTACAGAAACATAACGTAGATACCTATCCCTATAGCCGTCGTTATCTGTCACTATAACAATTATGGGTAAGAAATCTATATCCTGATATGCCCGGGCTATTTTTCCATATTTTGCATACGCTTTGTATATCGTCGTCAAGTTGGCATAGACAGCTTTCAGCGCTTCCAATTGCATTGTTTGACCAAAGGGTATGTTCTTACCGCTTAAAAGGTTGTTTATAGCGTCACCCAACAGTGCTCCGCCAACAGCACCATCCGTGATATTTGTTAAGGATGGGTTATCATGAGCTTGTTTTATCAAGTTTATATAGTCTTTTGTGCCAAATTGGATTACATATGAATCAACAAGTGACTTAAACTCATCGCTTGCAGGATATTTTATTGGCAACTTGCCGTTTTGGGCTATTGGTATGAACATACTGCCCAACACTTTTAGATTTGTTATTAAAAGATCTTTCCATAGTTGCGGTTGGTCATTCAAATCAAAACCGAGTTTTTTGGGGCTGAAGAAGAAATCGAACTCTTTACCGTCGAATTGTCTTAGAAGTGTGTTATATCGTGTGCCGCTGCCTTTACTTCTAAAACGTCCCCAACCACGAATCACTATTTTGAAGTGGTTGCTATCAATGTCTTTGATGAACACACGCGAAGGTTTGCTCTGCCATAGTTGTTCTTCTACACCTCCGGGAAGTATAACCTTAATGATATGTGGTTTTGGGGATAAAAATGCGAGCTTTATAATTCCAACCTTCTCCTTTCCGCCATTTTCAAGAGAATAAACGTCGTATCTCGAAATTATAGGAAAGAGAGCTTTGTCGTTTGAACGGTTAACAAGATTCACGTCTAACTTTGGAGATTTAACGCTAAAAACTGCTATACCATTTGAATCTGTTGTGATGTATTTTGAATCGTAAGAGAATTTGGCGTATTTTACTATTTTACCGTTGTGCAATAGAGGTAGGTTGTCCGTTGAGATATAGAACCTTTTGTTTTTTACTATGCCTTTATCACTTATAAATCTAACCTTTACCGTTTGAACCCTGCCATTTGCTGCAAGTGTTTTGGATAAGACTTGGGCTGTAATATGTAAAAGTGGCTTCTTTAAATGAAAATCCTCGTTAAATTTTAATGTTCTTTCCCCTTTAGGGTTTATGGTTAAATCAAATTCAAAATAACCGTTGGAGTCGCTCTTTTTTGTGAATGTTTTTCCTAAAATTGTAAGTGTGATGGTTGTAGATGGCAGTTCCTTGCCTTTGTTGTCGTACACAGTGCCCCAAACTATGAGCTGTTTTGTTGTGTCTATGTTTATTTCCCTTTTGTCCCAATTATTTAGAAATCCCTTTTTGATTGCACTTATTTTGTACATTGCTGTGCGATTTGGATTATTGTTTTGCTTTTGTGGTTGTTTTGATGAGCATAGGCAGTTGAGCTTCTTAATCTTCTCTGCCATGGGTCTTAACAGGTAATCTTGTGGGTCTACAAGCCTACGATCGGGGTAGCCAGACCATAGCACAACTACGGCGCATTTTTCAGCTAGCATGTAGTACCTTCTAAAATTGTACTTACGCCTTGCCGTGCAGCCGATGTCTGCATATGTTAGGTTTATTCTCCTTGACCCTAAGGCTTTACAATATTTTTCTACTTTAAGGCGGGCGAGATTTGAATTTGGATATACATAGAGGCGTATTGTTAAGTCCCTGTACCCTCCTGGTCCTCCTCTCCAAATTCTTGAGTATAAGATCGATCCATCATTCCCTTGTTGTGGGCCAGTGTCGTATCGTGCCTGCTCAATGACATCACCTACTTCTTTAGATGTTGGAAAGATAGATTTAATTTGAGATAACGTACACTTTGCATTTGCTATTGTTGGCAAAATAACAATAAAAGTCATTAAGATAGATAAGACTTTAAGATAAGATAGCCTCATACACTCTCCTTTTCTACTTAACGCCTTCCCAAGCTTTAACAAAGATTGGTTTTGTTATAATCGTTGAATAACCATCCATATCCGTTACCTTGACAAAAATATTTATCTTATATAAATCCTTATAGCTATTTACAATGTTTTCATACTTTTTGAAAATACCGTAAGTTGTTTTTGCGTTTTCATATATGGCTTTCATTAGCTCCATCTGTAGGTTATCCTTAAGTGTACTTGAACTCTTTTTTATGAGCGCTACCAAATCATTTGTGAGAAAAGCACCGCCAACGACCATATCTGCTTTTGATATACGGTCTTTATTTTTACTATTTAAAAAAGCTTGTGCTGAATTTTTATATTCCCTTGCGCCAAAGGCGAGTTTGGTGCCTCCATAAACCCTTTCAAAACTTACCTTGTCTGTTAAAACAGTAGAAACCCATTTCTTTTTAATCTTTCTCATCGCCTCAAACGATGTGCCTTCGTTTAAGGTTAATAGTGTGCTCATTAATACCCTTAGGTTTGTGTCGACAAAGGCTTTCCAGACTTGAGGCTGTTTGTTTAAATCCAATCCAAGTTGCCCTGATGCAAAGTAGAACTCAAATTCATTGCCATTATATCTGTATTGATGAAAAACGGTTTTATAGATTTTACCACCTCTTGTTTTGAATCTGCCGTAGCCCATAAGTTTTATGTTGAATGTATCGCTATCCAAATCTTTTATAAAGATTCTCGATGGTGTATTCTGCCAATGTTCTGCATCCATTCCGCCCGGTAGGAGGATTTTTGCAATCTCAGGAAACGGGCTTTTAAATTCTATGTTGAATGAGCCGACTGCTCCTGAGTTTTTTATTAGGATTATTTGGGACTCAATGGGAAAATATTTCTTTGCATTTGTTATATCGTTAAGCCTGTTTTTTATAACCTTCGGAGTAAGAATATCAGCTACAGCCACACCCATTGAATTTGTTCTTATTGTGTTTGTGAGTGTGGGATGCGTTATGTAGTTAACATTTTTACCATTGTGCGTGAAACTTTTATAAGATAACAGGTAAACCTTATTTTTTAAGGGTTTGCCGGTTGCATCCGTTAATTTAATCACCAGTTTCTGGTATCTTCCGTCAGCTATAAATTGCTTAGATAAAACTTTTACTACAACGTGCTTAGGCTTTTCTCTCAAATACAAATCAAGGTCTACATATACTGAACGTGACCCGTTAGGATTTATAAGCAGTAATTTTGCATATTTACCTTGATTATCACTTTTAATTGAGTATTTTTTGCCCCTAAATTTTATTGTTACATCAGCCCCTGAAATTGGGTTTGAATCTTCTGAATTTAATATGTTACCCCTCAAAATTGCCTCTTTCACTGACGAAGGGTTTAATCCACTTTTTGAAAAACCGTATTTTAGGTCATACTCTGAAACGCTTGGCTGGAAACCTTTGGATTCTGCAGATACCACAACTTCATAATCTTCACTATTAACTTCTAGGCCGTTATTTTCACTTTCTCCGCTCAATTTTTTCAAAATGACATTATAAAGTTTTCTAGCTGCGATCTTTGCAAATTTTTCAAAGTTTTTATGGTTGTCTGATTTTGATACAGAAATCTCGAAAACGTAACTTCCTACAGTTTTATAGTAAGAAAATTCTTCCTTTTTGGATACAATGCATGGTTTATCTGTTATCTTGCTGCTACAAAAATCTTGATGAACGTATAGATAATCTAAATAAAAAAATCCATCTTTGGACACTTTTCTATATTTATAAATTTCCCTTGTTGGAATACCTTTTGTTCTTGTAACTATGGTGTGGTTTGTAAGTGACCTCAATTTTGCAGTTTGTTGAGAAAGGAATTTTTTAGCATTTTCTTGGTTGCCGCAGTAGTATAGATTTAAAGAGCCAACACTGGCAGCATAAGCTGATGTATAATGGCTGTTCTTGAGTATTAGAATTAAGCCTTGATTACCCAGGTGGCAGAATTGATTCCCTATCTCGCTGACATCATTACGGTTGTAAAGCTTAAAAGGTGTGTTGCTCAAATCTTGCTTTGTAATCGTTAATTTTTCCTTGACTTCGTTTAAATTTTCGGCGTGAGATACTGATAGAAATAGTGTAAAAATTATAAATATTAAAGT
>WFRG01000098.1 GCA_015486705.1 Hippea sp.
AAAGAAATGTTCCTTGGGAGGTACTCATAAATGGATTACACAAAAATGTTGACACTATCTGGATTTGAGATATGAAAAGAGATAACATAAAAATAGCATTATTTTTTATATTTGTGTCTTTTGTATTGACAATGAGCGTCATAATGGGTGTGTTTTTAGCAATGAATAGCTATGTTCAACAAAAAAAGAGTAATATTCCTCTATATGTTTTTTTAAAAACAGACACTACTCAAAATGCCGTAGAAAATTTTGTAAATACTGTTAAGCAACTAAATGGTGTTAAGAGTGTTAAGCTTATTAATAAAAGAATGGCATTAGAGCAGATGGTAAAGAAATTTCATATTGACTCAAACATATTTGTAGGCAACCCATTTCCTGACTCTTTAGAGATATTTTTTTATTCAACCTACACAAATGAAAATTACTTTAAGAGGTTTAGAGAGGATATAACAAGTCCTATTGTTGAAAGTGTAGTTTACCCAAAGGATGTTCTAAAAGAGATAGAATCTATTCATTCAAAGGTTATCTATTTTTCGGAGATAGTTATAGCTGTGCTCTATGGTGTTGAGTTTATAGTGTTTTTATCGATAATGACCATATTTTATTCAAATAGGAAGTTTGATTACGATACATTGAAATTTTTTGGTATCAAGAGGTTTACTATTTTTAGGCTATTTTTAAAAGAGACAATGTTACCTTCTTTTTATGGTTTTCTGTTTTCTGTTGTTTTAATCTTTGTTTTATACTTTACGTATGGAAATTATGGAGAATTGCCATTTATGAGTGTTGAGTTATTTAAGAGTGTTCAGAGGGATACGTTCATTTCAAATGTAGTTGTAGGTTTTGTTTTTACACTTTTATCCTCTATTTTGGTTTTCCTAATAAACGATGAGAAAGTTTAGTTTAATATTCTTTGTTTTTCTTCTTTTGGTTCTCCCTTCCTTTTCGGCTAATAAAAAGGTTATAGAAAAACAGCTTGAGAGCTTGAGTAAAACGTTAGAACAAACAAAAGTAAATTACGAAAAAATAAGACAGCAATATCAAGATTTAATGGTACAGATAAAGAATACAGACAAAAGAATTGGATATTTAGAGAAAAAAATAGATTCTACAAAGAAGAGTTTAAATGTTTTGAATAAAAAAATAGGGGATTTAAATAACGAAATAGGAAAAGTTTCTGCTAAATTGGTAGTTCAAAAGAGACTACTTCAAAAGGAGTTGAAAGGTTATTATAAGTATTCGTTCATTAGTCGCTTTTATAATAAGGGCGTTTGGTTCAGTTACATGAATGGTTATGTTGCAGGATATATGCAGAGTAGAATTGAAAACTATATTAACCAAAGAGGCTATTTAAAGCGCAGAATTGAACAGCTAAATAAGTATAAACTTATGAAACAAGGGATTATTAAAGATATAAAAAACCAACAAGCAGCGTTGAATAAACAAAAATCTCAACTAAAAACATTAGCTTTGCAGGCAACAGAGAAAAAGACACAGTACTTAAATAGAATTCAGGAAATAACTAAGCAACAAAAATCTCTTAAAGAACTACTTAAAAAAATTATTAAGGAGGAAGAAGAAAAGAGAAAAAAAGAACTTCTTGCAAGGAAGAGAAAAAGAAGAAAAAATATTACAAAAATTAATCCTAAGCTTGTCGCAAGAGAGTTCTCTGCTTTGGCAAGGAAGATTCCTCCTCCAGTTAGTGGTAAGGTTGTTGGTTATTTCGGTAGAAAGTATGACCCGCTTTTTAGGGTTTATACGCGAAATGATGGAATTGATATAAAAGTAAAAAAGGGTAGTTGCGTTAAATCCATTGCATATGGCAAGATAGATTTTGTGGGAAATTTGCCAGGTTATGGAGGAGTTGTTATAATAAACCACTTAAACGGTTATTATACCGTTTACGGAGGTGTTATGTGTCTGTATAAAGTTGGTAATATAGTAAAAGCTTATCAATGTATAGGGAAAATGACTTCTGATAAGTTGCATTTTGAAATTAGACGTCATGCTACACCTCTTAATCCATTAAATTATTTAGACAGGAGGTTATTAAAATGAAAAGGGTTTTAGCCCTCGTATTTGTACTTGTTTTTGTAGGCTATACTTCTTTTGCTCAGGAAACGAGGTACGAAAAATTGAAAGTCTTTGCGAAGGTTATGGCTATAATAAATCATGATTATGTTGATAATGTGAGTGAGGTTAAGCTAATCAACAGTGCTATCAAGGGAATGGTCAGTTCCCTTGACCCTCATTCGTCGTATATGACAAAGAGTGAATATAAAGAACTAAAGATTATAACAACGGGTGAGTTTGGCGGTTTAGGTATGGTTGTTACAATGAAGGACAGTATGCTCACAGTTGTTTCCCCTATTGAGGATACACCTGCGTATAAAGCGGGTATAAAGGCCGGCGACATAATCATAAAGATCAATGGAGAAAGCACCATTGGTATGACACTCGATCAGGCGGTTAAAAAGCTCAGGGGGAAACCAGGTACAAAGGTTAAACTGACTATTTTAAGAGAGGGTGCAACAAAGCCCATAGAGCTTGTTATTACCAGAGCAATAATACACGTGAAGAGCGTGAAGTATAAGAAGTACGGAGACATTGGGTATGTCAAGATTACGCAGTTCCAAGAAGGCACTACTAAAGAGCTAAAAGAAGCATTAAAGAATTTGGGCAAGATTGATGGTTTGGTCTTGGATTTAAGAAACGATCCAGGCGGACTGTTGAAAGAGGCTGTGGGTGTATGTGATGTGTTTATAAGGAAAGGTGTTATAGTTTCGATTAGAGGAAGAAGCAAAGATAGTGCCCAATATTTCTACGCCCACGATGATGGTAATGAGCCAACATATCCAGTGGTTGTTTTGATAAATGCAGGGACGGCGTCCGCAGCCGAGATTGTCTCTGGTTGTTTGAAAGACCACAAAAGGGCGATAATAATGGGTGTAAGAAGCTTTGGCAAGGGCTCTGTCCAGTCCATTATTCCTTTAGGTGATGGCTCTGCATTGAGGCTCACAACGGCACGCTACTATACGCCGAGCGGCAAGAGCATCCAGGCTGTTGGAATACAACCTGACATAATCGTTTATCAAGCGAAAATTATACCTGAAAAAACAGGCGTGAGCTTAAGGGAGAGCAATCTATTACACCACCTAAACAATCCGGAGCTCAAGAATCTTTTGAGCAAGAACAAGAAGAATCAAACCAACTTGCAGCAGAAGTTAAAAAATGATTATCAACTGTTGAGGGCTATAGAACTCATAAAAGCAGAGGATATAATATGCTCAAGAAAGTCGGGCTAATTCTGTTAGCCCTTCTCATACCTTTTCACTGTTTTGGTGCAAGCTCACTATATCTGCTTAAAAAGAAGAAACTTGCAATTGTCATTGATGATATGGGATACAATGTTGAACTTGCGCATAAACTTGAGAGTTTAGGACTGCCGCTTGCTTTTTCATTTCTTCCCTATGCACCATACACCCATGATTTGTCCGTCGAGGCTTCGAGGAAGGGTTTTGTTGTGATGATACACATGCCAAGTCAACCTGAGGATTACCCAAAGGACGACCCTGGTAGCTATGCCATTTTTCTTTGGACTTCAAAGAAAGAGACGTTTAAGAATTTAGAGGATGCTTACAGGATTATTCCCACAGCATTGGGTTTAAACAACCACATGGGCTCTGCCATTTTAAGGGATCCTGTGCATCTCGATTACATCATGGAGTTTTTAAAAAAACACAACCTGTTCTTTGTCGACTCTGCTACCATTAAGGACAGCTTGGGATGTGTTGAGGCTGAAAAGTTTGGAATACCTTGTGCAAAAAGGAGGGTTTTTTTGGACAATGTAAAGCAGGTTGGATACATTAAGAGTCAAATACGTGTGGCTTTGAGGATGTTAAAAAAGTACAACGATGTTTTAGCTATAGGTCATTGCAATGAGAAGACCTATGAGGCGCTGTACGAAATGCGTGGGGTCTTGAAAAAATACATGGTTCCTGTAATATTTGTGCTAAAATGATTCTGGCTTTTGACACGTCTTGCGACGATACGTCTGTTGCGTTTTATAGGGATGGTGAAACTTATAGCAATGTTATCTCTTCTCAAAATGACATACACGCCAAGTTTGGCGGCGTAATACCTGAGATTGCGGCACGCAAACATGCAGAGGTTATTGCCTACCTAACGGAAGAGGCACTCAATAGGGTAGGCGCGGGTTTGAAGGATGTAGGTTACGTTGCTGTGACGGTAGGTCCGGGTCTTTTGCCGAGCTTACTTGTGGGTGTTTCCTTCGCTAAAGCTTTGGCCTATGCGAACGATTTGCCCATAATTCCTGTCAATCACATAGAGGGGCACATATTTGCACCGTTTTTTAACAGGGTTATTGAATATCCATTTCTATCACTTGTTGTTTCAGGTGGTCATACGCACCTATTCCTTGTCAAAAACTTTGGCAATTATGAACTTATTGGAAAGACATTGGATGATGCAGTGGGTGAGGCGTTTGATAAGGTGGCGAGGGTCTTGGGATTGGAGTATCCGGGTGGACCTGTTATAGACAGGCTGTCAAAAACTGGGAATCCTTATCAGTTTAGGATTCCTAAGGGGTTGGAAAATGATAAAAGCTTCAATTTTAGCTTTAGCGGCGTGAAGACACATGTTAAAAATCTTGTTAAAAAGTTGGGTGACCTGTCAAAAACTCAGGTTGCCGATATAGCAGCCTCTTTTCAAAAGGCTTCTATTGATGTGTTGATTGAAAAGACCGTTAGAGCAGCCAAAGAGCTAAATGTCAAAATCGTGTCAGTCTCTGGTGGCGTGTCTGCAAATTCGTATTTGAGAAAGGCTTTTAAAGAGGCGTCCAAAGAACACAGTTTCTCGCTTGTTTTGCCCGAAAAAGAAATGACAACGGACAACGCCCTTATGATAGCATTTGCTGCATCACTTAATATAAGCAGGGCTACACAAGAATATTTCAAAATAGAAGCAAACCCTTCTTTGCGTCTATTCTAATCCTTCTATTTCATAGCTTTTTATGTACTTTTCGATTTTCTTGAGTTCTTTAGCCTCTTTTTTGCGTTCTCTTTCTATAGCTTCAGGTCTTCCCTCTTTTAGTGCTGAAATTTCTTTTTCTAACTCTTCAATTCTATGCAACAGATATCTTATTACTTTGCCTTCTACGTCGGGAAGTTTTGTATGTTCCAAATCAACCCTTTTTTCTGGATTTTCTTTTTCAATTGTTTTTGCTGGCACGCCGACTACCGTAGAGTTTCTTGGCACATCCCTTATAACGACACTTCCTGAGCCTATCTTTGAATTATCCCCTATCTTGAGTGCACCAAGTACCTTTGCCCCGCTGCCTATCACAACGCTATTTCCAACAGTGGGATGCCTTTTGACCTTTTTTAAGCTTGTGCCCCCCAATGTTACACCTTGGTATAACGTCACATTATCGCCAATTTCTGCTGTTTCACCTATAACTATACCCATTCCGTGGTCTATAAAGAATTTTTTACCTATTTTGGCTCCAGGGTGTATCTCTATACCCGTTAGAAACCTTGATATATGTGATAGAAATCTGCCAGCAAACTTAAAGTTTCTTCTCCAAAGGAAATGTGAAATCCTATGAAACCATAAAGCGTGTAATCCAGGATAACAAAATATTACCTCAGGAATACTTCGTGCGGCGGGGTCTCTTTCGAATACTGTTTTTATATCTTCCTTTAGTGTTTCCAACGTGCCTGATTTTTTTAAAGTCACGTATATGGATGTACTTAAGGCAGCAAATGTAAACATTTTTGAAGGTAAATTTTTCATCTTTCCACCCTTTTATTTGATATAAATTCTTTGACTAAATCTTTTTGTATTAACATCATATTGTTAAATTTTTCCATTGTTTCATGCGTATAACCTAAAAGATGCAAAAAACCGTGAGCTACTATAAAAAGTGTATATTCAAGCATATCTAAATTTTGCTTTCTTGCTTCCTCTTTTAATGTTTCAATAGATATCACAATATCACCCAATATATTACCATCATATCCATAAAAGCTTAATATGTTTGTTGGTGAATCTTTATGTCTAAACTCTTTATTCAATTTCTGTATATCATTGTCTGTTGTAAAAACTATGTTTAGTTCCTCTTCTTCATTTATAAAGAATTTATTCATTAAAAATTGCACAAAGTCTTTAATGATTTCTGTATTTTTAAAATCAATTTTGTTTATTATTGTTAGATTCATTACCTTTTTGGTTTTCTTCTGGATATTCAATTCTATGATGAAAGATGCCAACTAAAACTTTTACAAAGCTATCAACGATTTTATTTAGGTCTTTTAGTGTTAATTCACATTCGTCCAACTGACCATCTAAGAATATTTTGTTTGTTATTTCCCTTACAAAGTCTCTGAGGTGGGCTACTGTGGGATTTGATAACGTTTTAGATGCAGCTTCAACTTCGTCTGCAATCATAACTATTCCTGCTTCTTTTGTTTGTGGTTTAGGTCCTGGGTATCTGAAATCCTCCTCTTTGGGGGCGAGGCCATTTTCTTTTGCTTTATTATAAAAATACTTGATTAAGCTTGTTCCATGATGCTGTTGGATTATGTCTATTATGTAGCTTCCAAGCCTATTCTTTTTTGCTATGTCAACACCATATTTTACATGATTTTTTATGATCAAAGCACTGATAGATGGTTTTAGCTTATCGTGCGGGTTTTTGCCGTCAGTCTGGTTTTCTATAAAATACATGGGCTTTTTAATTTTCCCTATATCGTGGTAGTAAGATCCGACTTTAACGATCAATGGGTTAGCACCGATTTCACTGGCTGCGGCCTCTGCCAGACTCGATACAACGATGCTGTGATGGTACGTACCAGGTGCCTTTATGGCCAGTTCTTTCAATAATTGGTTATTTAAATTGCCAAGTTCTAATAGTTTGATGTCTGTAGTTACATTGAATGAGAATTCAAACACTGGAAGTAGTCCGCTCACTATTATGGAGGATAGGATGCCACCTGCAACGCCAAAGGTGAGATCTATTAATATAGTTTTTGTAAAATCGTTATTTCTTGATAGACATAGGAGTATTATAAAAACGATGTTGCTTAAAGATACGTACAGCCCAGCCTTTATTATACCCGTTCTTGTTTTTTCTCTTTTTATACCAAATATTCCGATAACGTTGCCCAAAAAAACGTAAATGCCTATATATGATGCCATTTCTGGTGAGGTTGAAAGCCAAGAAGTTATGCCGAATAGCACAGAGACTAAAAACGCAAGCTCGAAGTCTATTATTATGGCAGTAATCATAGAAGCTACAGCAAATGGCATTCCTAAAAGTATAGCTCTTTGGGTTATATATACATTAGAAAAACTTATAACGTTCGATAGATAGGTGGTCAATTTAAAAATCAGTAGCTGTATTATTATTAATGTTTCTACAATGGCTAATGTTTTGGTTACGGATATCCATTTATTCTTTTTGGCTTTTGTGGTTTCATAAATTTTAAATAGTACTATTGAAATTATGATGAAAATTAACATATTCGCTATGAATTTTACGTATGTATTCTGTTTTTGTTTTAGGGAGTTTAATGCGTTGAGCTTTAAATAGTCTGCTTTTGTTATAACATCGCCACTTCTTACTATAATTTCCCCTTTTGATATTTTGAAAAACACCTTATTAACTTTTTTTGCCGTCTCCTCTTTTTTTCTTTGAGTTGCCAAAGAATTGAATGTTAGGTTAGGAGAAATAAGTTGTGATATTAAATCCCATATAGTGTTTCTCAAAATTACATTATCCACAGAATCTCTAAGACTATTGTATGCAATTATTTTAGCCCTTGTTGTATCTATGACATCATCTTTGTTAAGCAAACGTTCTTCTTTAGGTTTTTTTATGTCCCTTATCATAATTTTATCTGGAGAGAATTTGTATAAATTCCTAACGGAATCCACGATATAGTAGCCCTGTAACGTTTCTAAAGCGTCTTGGGCAGGACTGAATATATCCTGAGGGCTAAAGCGAATAATCCTTTTATATAGAGATGTGTTTGGTTTAAGCTTTAGAGTTGAGAAGAAATTTTTCTCTGATTCTTTTACATCTTTTTTATTTATAGAAAAAAGGGCTTTTTTTAGAAGTGATATGGTGTTTGAGAAAAGCTGGGAGTTGTAATCGAAGACGGGAGGCACATTGTTCATCGCCTCTTCAATACGGTGCTTTGTTGCCTCTTTGTCCTCAACCAACATGTTCACCGTTGCCCTTATTGTCTTTGGCGCTATATCTCCTATTTGTAAGTTGTATGTTGTAGTTGAGGATTTCGGAAGATTTAAAATAACAACCAAAATAAAAAATATAGCACTTATAGTGTATTTATTGAATATTTTATTTAGTTTTTCTTCAGCCTCTTCTATGAATTTTTCCTTTTTTTCTTTTACATCCATTCTATTCCCATTCAATGGTTGCTGGCGGTTTGGACGATATGTCGTAAACCACCCTGTTTACCAATTTGACCTCGTTTATGATCCTGTTTGCAATCCTGTTCAAAACATCGTAGGGCAGGTGTGTCCAGTCTGCCGTCATTCCGTCCACGCTATTTACAACCCTTACAGCAACGACGTTTTCGTAGGTTCTTTTATCCCCCATTACACCAACGCTGTTTATGGGCAAGAGAACAGCGAAGGCTTGCCATACTTTGTTGTACAGATTGACTTTCTTTATCTCGTCTATGACGATTTCATCTGCTTCCCTTAATACGTTCAGCTTTTCCTCTGTAACCTCGCCTATGACCCTTATTGCAAGCCCCGGCCCCGGGAATGGGTGTCTGTTTATGTAATCGTCGCTTAAACCCAACTCATTGCCCAGCCTTCTCACCTCGTCTTTGAATAGTTCCCGCAACGGTTCTATGAGTTTAAAATTTAAATCTTTGGGCAATCCACCGACGTTGTGGTGGCTCTTTATTGTTGCAGATGGACCTTTGACGGAGACGCTCTCAATCACATCGGGGTATAGAGTACCTTGAGCCAAGAATTCTGCGCCCTTGTATTCTTTGGCAACGCTGCTGAACACATCGATGAATGTGTGGCCTATGATCTTTCTCTTCTCTTCAGGATCGGTAACACCCTTGAGCTTTTCAAGAAAGAGCCTGTTTGCGTCTACGTATCTTAGGTTTACGCCCAATTTTTTGAGCGCATTAACCACGTACTCTGGCTCATACTTCCTCAATAGACCGTTATTTACAAAAACGCCTATGAACCTATCTCCAATTGCCCTTTTCATCAAAACGGCAACAACACTGGAATCAACGCCACCCGAAATTGCTCCGATCACAAGCTTATCACCGACTTCGCTTTTGATCTGTTCTATTAGCCTTTCGGCTAAGTTTCCCATGTTCCACTGGGCTTTTGCCTTGCAGATATTGAAGACAAAGTTCGATAATATTTCTTTACCTTTTTCTGTGTGATGCACCTCGGGGTGGAACTGAACAGCCCATATCTTTCTTTGTCTGTTTTCTATAGCCGCAAATGGTGAATTCTCTGTTTTTGCTATTTGATAGAAGCCTTCTGGCAGTTTTTTTAGCCTGTCCCCGTGGCTCATCCATACAACTCTATCGTCAATCTCCTTGTCTATCAGTGCGTTGTCTTTTGTAATAGTAATCTTTGCAAAGCCATATTCCCTTTTTTTTGCCTCTACAATATCACCACCGAAGAAGTGTGCTACAACCTGCATACCGAAGCAAATACCCAAGATGGGTAGATTTAACTCAAAGATTGATTTCTTTGGTAGTGGCGGGTTTTTGTCGTATATGCTTGATGGAGAGCCAGAGAGAATAATGCCTTTCGTGTCCTTTGTATCTGGGTCTTTATTGAACGGTACTATCTCTGCATAAACGCCGAGCTCCCTGATCTTTCGTGCAATAAGTTGTGTGTATTGAGAACCGAAGTCCAATATTATAATTTTATCCATTGCTTTCTCCGATGAGACAGTCTGCTACTGCTATATCTGGACTTCCAACACTGCCAGAAAAATATACGTTGTTCGAGACCGCTATGACCCTTTTCATTATTTCGAAGAGGTTATCCGCAAATGTGGCGGCTTTAAAATAAGAAATAAGTTCCCCATTATGTATTAAAAAGCCATTTACACCTAATGAGAAGTCACCACTAATAGTGTTTGCCATATGCAAACCCATGATGTCCGTAATATAAACGCCATCAACCATGTTTAAAAGCTTGTTTCTATCAATATTTTCATTAGACTTTATGTGTAGGTTGAATGGCCCTACTTTAGGTAAGGTATCAAAGCCCGATCTTTTTGCATGGGCAGTGTTTTTTGTGTTGAGTCTGTTTGAGGTGTACGTGTTGTGCATAAATGTTTTTAGAACGCCACTTTCCACGATAACAATATCATTCCTTTCGTTACCCTCTTCGTCAACGTCGGTATTGTTCGGTCTATTCTTTATCTGTTTTGAATCAATAATTGTGATCTTATCAGAAAACACCCTTTCGTTCAACTTGCCTTCAAGTGGCGTTGTGTGGTTGAGAACGGAGTAGCCATTGAATATGCCCAAAAAATGGGCAAGTATATCCCTAAATGTATCATTCGATATGATTACGCTGTATTTCTTTGTTTGTATGGGTTTAGGGTAGAGTTTGTTTACGGCGAGATTTGCCGCTTTCTTGGCTAAAAATTCCAAATCAATGTGGTCTATTTCGTCTGCATCTAAATGATAGTAACCCAAATCTGAACTTTTGTCCTCTGCTAAAATCTCTAAGGAAGCACCCGCGGAGGCCTTTTCATACTCTACGGCCAAGCCATGACTATTTGCTATCTCCACATGCTCAAACGATATGCCTATACCGGCCGATTTGACATCCTTGATCCTTTTGTCAAAACCCTTTGCCGTTGAGCTCAAGAATTCCAGACGACCCCTTGCCTCGTTTTCGTCTATTTCTTTGAACTGCACGCTTTTATTGTACGTTGAGGCATTTTTGGGAATTGTTGGTACTTCCAATGTTTTTGAGTATTCTATTGCTTCCTTTGTCTCTTTGATGATTTCATCCAGCCTGTCTGAATTGTAAGGCATAGAAACAAACGCCATCTTGTTGCCCTTTATTGCTCTTATGCCAATCCCTGCGCTCTCTTCCAATCCTTTTGAAAAATCCCTTGAGTTCTTGAGTTCAAACTCTAAGGATCTCGATTTCTCCAAAAAGACCTCAACCTCGTCGAATACGTCTTTTAGTTTACTTAAAATAACCGAGGCTTCCACTATCACCCTCCCATGGTTTTGGCAAAAATAATTCGGAGTACAGATTCAGCGCAAATCTATCCGTCATGCCCGATATATAGTCAGCAACCACTGTTTCCTTTTTGTCAGAGAACTGCTTTTTTATCAGATGTGTATTTTCCATAAAGAAATCGAAGAGATCTTCTAAAACCTTCTCTGCTTTCTTTACCTCTTTCAAAACCCTTTCGCTCAAATAAACCCGTTCAAAGAGGAAATCCCTCAATTCGTTTAAGGCTTTAAGAGCATCACTTTCCATTGATATGATCCGATAGTTGATATTTTGTGTCTCCCTTATAACGCTTTTGACCATTGTGGCAATGCGCTTTGCGTGTGTTGAACCCAAAACGTTCGATATCCTCTTTGGGATGTCTGAGTTTTTTATGATGCCGGCGCGTATTGCATCATCTATGTCGTGGTTAACGTAGGCTATGATGTCTGCTATTCTTACAATCTGTCCTTCCAACGTTTGGGCCAATGTTTCTTTGTTTTGCGGAATAATGCTGCCCCTTCCCTTTGAGTGTTTTACGATGCCGTCCCTAACCTGATCCGTCAGGTTCAGTCCCTCGCCGTCTTTCTCTATGACATCGACGACACGCAAGCTTTGTATCCAGTGTTTAAATTTTCCGTTTGTTTTACTGTTTAAAACCTTTTCCCCGGCATGACCAAACGGTGTATGACCCAAATCATGACCTAAAGCAATGGCCTCTGTTAGTGTCTCGTTTAAGAGCAGGGCCTTTGCTATAGTCCTTGCGATTTGGGAGACCTCTAACGTATGGGTGATTCGTGTTCTATAGTGATCACCGCCGGGGGATATGAAAACCTGCGTTTTGTGTTTCAGTCTTCTGAAGGCCTTGCTGTGTATGATCCGATCCCTATCGCGCATGAAGTCCGTTCTTATGTCGTCCTTCTCAGGCTCTTTTAGCCTTGTGGCCTTTTTCGATAAAAAGGCATACTCCGATAGGGTATCTTCTTCGATTTTTTCCAGTATCTCTCGTATCAACATAAATCTAATTCTTTTAGGAATCTATACCATACGTACTTCTCTAACTCCTCAATGTCCAAGAAACAAGCTTCTTTTTTTATAAATATGGGTGCTTGAGCGAGAAGTCCGATAATTATAGCATCATCTATAGCTATTGGAATTGATTTCATTGCGTTGCCATCGGTTATATTTATTGACGCTATATTTTTATACCCGTCTAAAATAACGATGGAGTGCAAGTTTAACCCTATTTCTACCAAGAATTTTAAAAATATTTCGTAAATATTATTTGAAGGGACATAAACCCCATGCATTAATAGAGAAACAAGCTTTGCTTTTTCATAGTTGGTTGAAAACCTATAAGTAAACCCCTTTTCGCTTTTGCAGTAGATATAACCCCTTGTTTCGTTGACTTCTATATCGCTAACCTTTACCCTCACCATTTCCTCTCTAAACAACTTTCCCCAATAATGAATGTTTAAAGGCCTCTGCAACCTCTATTCTTACAACATCACCCACTTTAATATTATCCATAAAATCCAAATTGACAACTATGTTTTGTCTGTTTCTGCCAAAAAGTTGTTTTCCCTTCTTTGAAATGCCCTCAATCAGCACTTCAGTTATCTTGCCTTCGTAGTTTTTTAGCTTTTCTTGGGTTATTTTTGCCTGTAGGTCCTGCAGTATATTTAATCTTCTAAGCTTTTCTTCTTCTGGCACTTGGCCATCCATGTCTTTGGCTTTTGTGAATAACCTTTTTGAATACTTGAAGGAGAACGACGTATCGTATTTGACCTCTTCCAAGACCTTCAGTGTTTCTTCAAAATCCTTTTCTGTTTCTTGGGGAAAGCCCACAATGATATCTGTGGTTATTGATCCATTGTTTACAATCTCCTTGTACATGTAGACCTTTTCCAAGTACTCCTCTTTTGTGTACTTTCTTCTCATCAGTTTCAATATCTTATTTGAGCCCGATT
>WFRG01000099.1 GCA_015486705.1 Hippea sp.
GTGTAAGGAGGTTTATATGGACAAGGAAACAATAAGGGCCAAAACTAAGCAATATATAGAAGAATCAGGTTTTGTTTTACCAAAAGATGTTTTTAGGGATTTTTTTTCAAACTTAATTAAACTTGCTGGATTTGGGCTTGGTGGAATGTTCATATTGCCAGGAAAAAAGGCAGGCAAAAAAGCGGCTGAGAACTTCAAACAAATATTGGGAGAAAACCTTGATTTAAATTTAATAAAAGAGTGCATAATGGCTTATTTTGAAGAATCAAGACAGTGTAAGTTTGAGGAATTTGAGTTAACTGAAGACAGAGCTTTTATTAGAGTTAGTCATTCTGTGTTTGCAGAAGGACTAAAAAGCAGGAAACCCACATGCTTGCCTTTGGGAGGAACAATAGCAGGTATGTTAGAGGAGTTTATAGGATCAAGTTGGCAACCCAAAGAAAAGGAATGTATAGCCCAAGGCAAAGATTTTTGCGTATTTGAGATTAAAAAAGGGAAATAAAGTTTTTGATATCACTTAATTTTCCTTGATATCAAACTGCGTTTAAACTATATTATAATTGATGTATGTTTAGGAATGAAAGGGAATCTATCAGTGAAACTGTGATAAAAAGAAAGAAAGAAAGGAGAACAAAGCTATGGAAACGCTAACTATTTGTGTACCTTTTTTTGCTCTACCTGGAATGTCAGAAAAGTGTAATTCAATTGTAGGAAATCAAAATCTCATAGTCAGAGATGTTTTAGGTCTAAATCCACTTAAAAAGGGAGAATATGAAAATGGACCTTATCTTGAAGGTTTTAATGCCGACAATAAACTTGATTATGTGTTTTACTTCGAAGAAGTAGAAAAAATCTTGGAAAAAAAGTTCTTCGATGAGATATACATTTTATTTAGAGCTATCTATAAACCATACAAAAAAGATACGCAACATTTAATAGTGGGTTATTACAAAGTAGATAACACTCAAGGCATGGAAATAACACCTGGAGTCTATGCAATAACAGGCACAGAAGGTTATTTTGTTGAGTATAAAGACACTTTAGACATAACAGATATAATAGTTGGATATAACCTCCAAGATTCAATAATGAAAAGCAATAGCCAGAACCACCCAGAGTACAAAGACTGGGTAAATTCCTGGCTTAAACATATAAAATCAAAAGAGAATAAAATTGATGCATACATAGAGAGGAGCAAACTCTTAAGACAACTTAAAACTGAAGGAAATTACAAAGAAAAAATCAAAGATTGCTTATAAATGGGAGGTAGAGTTTAATGGCAGATGCTACTAAAAAGAGGGTTGTTGCTATATGCGGTTCTGGTGGTTCAGGAAAAACCACGTTATGCGAAGATGTCCTATTCCAAACAAAGAAAATCTCAAGAAAAGGGTCTACAGATAAGGGTAACACAACAATGGACTTTGATTCTGAAGAAGTTGAAAGAAAAATTTCAATGCAACTCGCTGTTGGCTACACAGAATGGAAAAAACATACAATTTTTTTTATAGACACACCTGGATATCATAACTTTATAGCCGACGCTTTATGCGGAATAAAAGCAGCGGACAGCGCCATACTGTTGATAGACGCAAAGGACGGTACAGATGCTCAATCTGAAAGATTAATGGATGAAATATCCAAAGAAAAGAAACCTGCTATATTCTTTTTGAACGCAATAGACAAAGAGGATGTTCATTTAGATAAAACGCTTAATGATGTAAAAAGCAACCTTACCCAAAAGGCATACCTTTTGCAACTACCCATAATAAAAGATGGTAACGCTATAGGATATATAAGCATATTAGAAAAAAAAGCCTACTCCTTTGACGGTAAAGAAATAAATATGCCAAGTGATTCGGAAGAAGAGGTAGAAGAAAAATACATGGAATTAGTAGAAGAAATTTCAACGTACGATGATGAATTAATGGAAAAATACTTAGAGGGAGAAGAATTAAACAGGGAAACAATAGTTAAAACCCTAAAGACAGCTGTAAAAAGCGGGGGTTTTTACCCAATACTGTTAGGCAGCGCATTGAATGGCTATGGAACAAAAGAACTGTTAGACAATGTGGTTGATTTACTTCCATCACCGGAAAATATGTTTGATGAACCTGCTGCATTAGTATTTAAAACATACAACGACCCTCAAATGGGAAAAATCAGTTTATTAAGGGTTTGTTCAGGCACATTTACAGCCGACACAAATTATTACAACGTAACAAAAGATACAGAAGAAAGGCTTGGAACTATAAACTTTATGATGGGTAAAAATTTCAACAAAACAGAAGAGGTCTCAACAGGTGACCTTTTTGCAGTAGCAAAGCTGAAAGCAACTCAAACTGGAGATACAATAGCAAATAAAGGCTCAAACGTTAAGTGTGACTTCGTAGAAATGCCGCTACCATACATATCTGCTGCTATCTACGGATCAAGCAAAGGTGACGAGGAAAAAATCGGGGCAGCAATCAGTAAAATCATTGAGTCAGATCCATCACTATCGTTTACAAGGAACAACGAAACAGGTGAGTTTATACTTACAGGAATGGGTAAATTGCACTTAGAAACGGTGATTTCAAGATTGAAGAAAAAATACGGAGTTGGAGCAGAGCTAAAAACACCTAAGGTAGCCTATAAAGAGACAATTAAAGCAAAAACTACATCACATGGCAGATACAAAAAACAGACGGGCGGCCACGGGCAATTTGGTGACTGCACAATAGAAATTGAACCCCTGCCAAGAGGAAAAGGATTTGAATTTGAGGATCTAATCGTTGGTGGCGCAATACCAAAGCAATTCATACCTTCTGTTGAAAAGGGCATAAAAGGGGCTATGGAACAGGGATACTTAGCAGGATATCCAATGATAGACATAAAAATTAAGTTAATCGACGGTAAATATCACCCTGTCGATTCAAGTGATTTGGCATTCCAAATGGCTGGTTCTATAGCGTTTAAAGAAGGTGTAAGCAAATGCAAACCGACTTTACTTGAACCTATTGTAGAGATTGAAGTCTATGTACCAGATGAAACAATGGGTGACGTTATAGGTGACCTAAACTCAAGAAGAGGAAGGGTCTTGGGCATGGAACCTTATGAAGGTAAAAAAGGCTATCAAAGAATAAAGGCTTTAGTGCCGGAAGCAGAAATTCTAGAATATGCACCTACCCTCAGGTCTATAACAGCTGGTAGAGGATTCTTTAAATACGAATTCTCAACATATGAAGAGGTACCTCCACAAATAGCGGAAAAGATCATAGAAGAGTCAAAAAAAGAAGAATAAAGGGAGCCTTAAGCTCCCTTATTTTAATCCAGGCATTTTAATTTCTAAAACAGGTATGGTGCACATTCTCATCACTTTTTCTGTCGTACTTCCAAATGTAAAACGCTCAAATCCACTTTTACCATGAGCACCTATTACTATTAAGTCTATTTTATTTTTCTCAGCAAAATCGACAATATTTTTGGCAGGGTTTCCTTTCTCAACTACAATCTCTACATTTTTTAAGGAGTAACGGTTAACTATATGTTCCATTCCTTTAATCGCATCCTCTCTCAAATTCTTCAGCACCTCATCGGCTGGAAATGAAGGAACATAACCCGCATATGCACTTATGTCTGTAATACAATGATATAAGTAAAGCTTCGCATCAAACTTCTCAGCCATCGTCTTAGCATATCCCAACGCATAAATAGAAGCATCTGAAAAATCCAAAGGGGCAAGTATCTTTTTAATCACAACACCATTCATGACTTCTCCTTACAGATATTCTTTTATAAGTATTTCTGCAATTTGAACTGCATTTAGAGCAGCCCCTTTCCTCAAGTTATCAGAAACTACCCACAGATTTAAGCCATTTTCTACCGATTCATCCCTTCTGATTCTACCTACAAAAGTCTCATCCTTGCCAGATGCCTCAATAGGAGTTGGATAACCCAGATTTTTCGGATCATCTACAACCTTGCAGCCTGGTGCTTCATCGATAATCCTTCTTACTTCATCCAAATCAAACGGCTTTTCAGTTTCAACGTTAACAGATTCAGAATGTCCCCTAAACACAGGAACCCTTACACAAGTAGCAGTAACTGGCAATTCGGGTTTATGGTAAATCTTTCTCGTTTCATTTATCATTTTCACTTCTTCTTTTGTGTATCCATCATCAAAGAATACATCAATGTGTGGAACACAGTTAAACGCTATGACCTTAGGAATCTTAACAGGCTTACATTCATCAAATTTAAACTCAAACCAAGCCTTTGTCTGTTCAACAAGTTCCTCCATAGCCCTCCTACCAGCACCAGATGTTGCTTGATATGTGGACACAACAATTCTCTTTATGCCGTAATTATCCAAAATAGGCTTCAGGGCAACAACCATTTGAATTGTTGAACAGTTAGGATTTGCGATTATACCCCTGTTTTTATACATAGCTATATCATCTGGGTTAACCTCAGGAACAACAAGTGGCACATCTTTATCCATTCTAAAATAGCTCGTGTTATCAACTACAATTGCACCACTCTCAGCAGCTATTGGGGCAAATTTTCCACTTATACTTCCACCAGCAGAAAATAGAGCAATATCTATACCTTTAAAAGAATCTTTATCCAAAACCTCAACCGGAATTTCTTCACCTTTGAACTTAACCGTTTTTCCAATAGATCTCTCACTTGCTAATGGTTTTAAGCTCTTTACAGGAAAACTTCTCTGCTCCAAGGTCAAAATCATCTCTTCACCAACTGCACCTGTAGCACCAACTACAGCTACGTTATATTCTTTCACTTCCTTATACCTCCAATATTCCATTAAATTTTGTCATAGCCTTATTAAGACCTTCGCTTATTATTGATATCACAGCATTTCTTGCAAGATTAATAACTTTTCCAATCACAGGATTTTTATCCTCGTCAAATCTACTCAAAACATAATTTACAGGGTCATCTCCCCTTCCAACGCCCACTTTTACTCTAATAAAATCCTTACTCGAAAGCGCATTAATGATAGATTCCACCCCTCTGTGACCACCACTTGAAGAATTCTTTTTTATCTTAATCCTTCCTAAGGGTAAATCTATATCATCATGGACAACCAGCAACTGAGAATAACCTACCTTATAAAAATCCACAACCTTTAATACAC
>WFRG01000100.1 GCA_015486705.1 Hippea sp.
TATGCGTTTCTACACACTCAAAACCGTATCTTTCAACCAATTCCTGAATTTGCTTTTCTTTCATTCTTCTTCCTCTTTCTTTTCATCTCAAGGTTAGAATAAACACAGCCGCAGTAATCCTGCCTGTAAAAGCCAAACTCCTTAGATAACTCAACCGACCGCTTAAACCCATCCCTTTTCTTAAAATCCGTATCCTCAAATTTAACACCGAATTTCAAAGACAGTTGCTCACCTATTCTCTTAATCCTTCTATAGTCTTTTAATGGGCTTACAGACAACGTAGTGGTAAAATAGTCGAACCCTTTTTCCTTTGCTAACTTCGCCGTTTCAAACATGCGCATGGCATAACAAACCATACACCTCTTTCCGCCCTCGGGCTCTGACTTAAAAACTTTTGTCATTCTAAACCATCTATCAACGTCGTAATCACCGATTGTTAAATTGATCTTATGGTAATCGCACAGACGCTTAATCTCGTCCAACCTTATCGCATATTCCCTTTTTGGTTGTATGTTGGGATTGTAGAAAAACACCTCAACGTCGTATTTCTCCTTTAGCCTCTCAACCACGCTTGTGGCACAAGGTGCACAGCAGGCATGAAGCAAAAGCTTTGGCTTTTTAGATCTTTTCTCTTGGATCCCTTTAACGGGTCTAAAACTGAACCTGTGTATCTCGCATGGTCCGAACTTCTTTAAAGCCTCTAAATGTTCCCTTGTCCCGTAACCTTTATGTCTTTCAAAACCGTACTGAGGGTAAATATCAGCCACAAGTTTCATATACCTATCACGCCAGACCTTAGCCAAAATACTTGCAGCAGAAATCAACTTAACCTTCTGATCGCCGTGAATTATCAAATTGTACTTAATGGGCAAATCAAATTTATCCCTGCCGTCGATTAGCAAAAACGTCGGTTTTTCTGGCATGTGCTCTATTGAGCGCCTTATAGCAAGCTCTGTCGCCTTAATAATGCCAAATTTGTCTATCTCTTTATTCGAGGCAACACCTATTCCGTAGATGGAATTGCTCTTTATGATCTCATACAGCTCCTCTCGTTTTTTAGGTGTTAACTGCTTTGAATCCTTGATTTCATCCAAGACAGGGATGTCTTTTTTTAGGATAACACAGGCGGCAACGACAGGGCCAGCCCAAGGTCCCCTGCCCGCCTCATCTACACCTGCTGTTTTTCCCATCTTCTATCGTTCTTGATAAAGATCTTTGAGAACTTCTTCATACCCAAATAACGCGCAACAACATCACATTTAATAAGAAAGAGAAAATACACCCTTTTATCATAAATCTCGCTCAACGTCTCAAAGTTGCCCTGACCCTTAGAGATCACAATATCGGCGCCGTTGAACACCTCTCTTGCTTTTAAAGAGGCGGTTTTAGGCCAAAAGCCCGGTATAACCTGACCTGAATCCACAACATTTGCCACCCTATCAAGGCCAACGTACTTAACATCCTCAACTGTAACATCGTTTATTATAGGTCCACCTCTAACTATGGCAGAAATATTGACATTGGGGTAGAGTTTTTTGATCGTCTCTACAAGTATCTTGTCAAACACAATCTCGCCCGCATTATCCAAAAGCAGAACGACATTCTTAGCCCTTTCCAATTCAACAACAAAACGATCGAAATCGGTCAAATCCAAAGGGTTGTGTATCGTATCCTCAATTGTCGATTCAAGATCAAACTTACCAACCTGAGAGCCAAAGTCAATTATATTGCCAGCCAAAGCAAGCCTAATGGCAAAAAGCAGAGGGTTATCCGAATTGAATACTTCCTTTTCCATGAAATCCTGATAGCCTAAGGCAATATCATTATACTTTTTCTTTATTTCTCTGTATGGATCATCGATACCGAGCGTTCTTTTGATCGTCCCATAAACATCCTCACTGATCAATGGTGGTGGCAATTCAATATCAATGTCCTGTAAAACCTTAACCACGCTTTGCACAGGTTTTAACAAATCGTGCCTATCACTTTTGTGTAATCTCGCTGATCTTACAGCCTGGCCTATGAAGCACTCATAACATTCGGCATGTACCTTCATTTGAAAAAAGATTATAGACTTTTACCTAAAACTTTCAAACAAAAAGCTCATTTTGTATAATGCTAACCATGAAACTTAGGGAACAGATCACAGAAAAAATAGACATCAGAGAAACCTTCTACGGCAAAACACACACGGCAATATATTACAGATTTTTTATGCAGCTTATATGCGCTATTTCCCTACTTGCAATTGTAGGTTACGACAATGCTATACCAATCAACTTAGGACCTCCAACTATATATAAGGTTTTAGAAGGTTTATCCATATTCTTTCTAATGTTCGATTTTTTCCTGAGGACAATCATGTTCTTCGAAGAAAGAACCCAAACAAAAAAGCCAATACTCAGGTATATACTTTGCGTAAATACACTTATAGACGTCGTAAGCATAATACCCTACGGATGGTTACCCTACCCCTACAGGGTCATCGTCCCCGTTGCACGTGTATTCAAAGGTGCACGGTTTAGCAAAAGTGCACGTGAGGTCATAGAGGGCCTAAAGGAAAAGCGCTTCGAAATAACAATGGTCTTTATCATCTTCACGTTCATGATCATCGGATCATCGATTATTCTTTTTGTTGTTGAAGAGGGTAAAAATCCACGAATAAAAACAATAATAGATGCCATATGGTGGAGCATAGTAACATTTACAACCGTTGGTTACGGTGACATAGTCCCAAAAACCACAATTGGAAGGGTAGTGGCTTCATTCCTTATGGTTATGGGAATATCTGGCATAGCCCTTTTAACAGGTATTGTCTCAAGTGCTTTCACCGATAGAATACTAAAAATGAAGTTGAGCATGGAGGAAATCATGGAGAAAAAAATTGGACAGTTATCAAACCATTTTATAATCTGTGGATACGGAAGAGTAGGAAAAGTAGTAGCAAAGGAAATGGAGCGGTTTAATAAACCCTTTGTCATCTTGGAAGAAAACTCAGATGCTGCCCACGAAGCTATAAATGACGGATATCTCACGATAATAGGTAGCGCAACAGATGAAGAAATACTTAAAAAAGCAAACATTAAGGAAGCCCAGGGCATAGCTTTGGTTATGGACTCAGACGCAGATAACCTATACGCACTGATCACAGCAAAGGACGAAAACAAGAATATATTAGCCGTGGCACGTGCGAATTCTGAGGATTCCGTAAAAAAGTTCATAAAGCTAGGCGCAAAGACAATATCGCCCTACCAATCGAGTGGCTATGACATATCACGAATGCTCATATCACCACGAACAGCCGAGTTTGTCTCCATTGTCATGCAGTCGGATAGAACCATTGAGATGGGTGAGTTCTACATCTCAAAGGATTGCAAATATGCAGGTAAAAAGATCAAGGAAACGGATATTAGAAGCGAGTACAACATCATTATTATTGCCATAATCTCAAAGAACAAGGAAACAATCTTTAACCCCAAAGCGGATGATACAATAGAGGTCGGCTCTACACTCATCTGCGTTGGAACAAAAGAGGACATGGAGAGGTTTGAGAGGGTCATAACCTAATCTTGTTTTTGGTCAAAATCAGCTTAATCAACAGGACACTAAAGAAAGCAACCAAAACGACAAACAGGCTTGCTGCCAAGCCTTCTTTAAAGCTACCTTCCATGATCTTCAAGTATATGTTGATGGGAATGTTCTCTGTCTTAAAGGCTATACCACCGCCAACAATGAGCGTTGCACCGAATTCGCCAAGACTCCTCAGCCAGCTTAGGACAAGTCCCGTTAGGATGCCGCTCTTTGCAAGCTTAAATGTCGTATCGAAAAAGGACTTGTAGTAGTTTGCGCCAAGCGTCATGGCAATCCTTTCATAAATCGGTGGCACAAGCTCAAATGCCGATTTGGATGCCTTAACCGTAAACGGAAAGGCAATGAAGAACTGGGCTATGGCAGCACCCCAGAATGTAAAAACGAACGAGTAGAACTTCCCAATAAAGCTGTTGTTGAAAACATTTAACAACAAAACACCAACTATCAAAGGCGGTATGATTATGGGAATGTCAAAAACAACATCGAGAACCCTCGCTAAAAACCTATCGCTCCTTGCAAGCAAAAAACCTGTAGGAATGGCAAAGATACAGGACAGACAAACAGAAACAAAAGAGGTCTCTAATCCAAAAACAACGGCCGAAAGAAACTCTCTATCAGAAAAAAGCCTTTTGAAATCGCCGAGTGATACACCCAAAAATCCCCAAACAACAATGAATAGAACAAAGGCAACAAGCAGAATAGCCGAAACCAAGGAAAACCTCGTTAACTTCATCAGTTTTCACCACACACAATAGCTTCCTTTTTTAGCGATACCACAACATCCGAACCTTCTTTTATTTCCATCTTTTCCAAAACATGGGACGAGATCTTGCTGTAAACAACCAAATCGTTTGACCCTATCTTAATCAAAACACCGCTGGGCTCCTCAAAGATCTTCAAAACCCTGCCAAAAACGACATTTTTTTTGTCTGATATATCCCTATCTGTTCTAAGCAAAAGCACATCCTCAGCCCTTATAAAGGCAAACTTGCAATTATTTTTTAAACGCTCAACCTTAAAAGAAAAACCCTTTACAACGATTTCACCATTTTTCATTTCATCTATCTCAAAAATGTTCCTAAAACCCAAAAGCTTTGCTATCGACCTGCTTTCTGGTTCTCTAAAGACCTCCTCTCTTTTGCCAATTTGAACTATTTTCCCATTCTCTAAAATCGCAATCTCTTCTGAAAACTCATACGCCTCTTCAAGGTCATGGGTTACAAAAATCGCAGGAATCCTAAAATCCTCTAATAGTTCAACAAGCAACTCCTTAAGCTCATCCCTAATCGGTCTATCAAGTGCACTAAAGGGCTCATCCAAAAGCAAAATATCTGGCTCGATAAGCAGCGTCCGAACCAAAGAGACCCTTTGCCTTTGACCGCCGGACAGCTGATGTGGGTAGGCTTTCAAAAGACTCTTAAGTCCCGCCAACTCAATTAGAAAATCAAACCTATCCTTGTTAAGCTTCAAACCTTTGGCTTTAACACCATAGAGAATATTTGCTTCAACATCCATGTGTGGAAAAAGCGTATACTCCTGCGGTATGTAGCCTACATTCCTTTTGTAAATCGGGACATTGACACCCTTTTTTGTATCAAGTAAAACCCTACCGTTTACCACAACCTTGTCACTATCCGGCTCGTAAAAACCCGCTATCATCTTCAAAATGGAAGACTTCCCACTCCCTGAA
>WFRG01000101.1 GCA_015486705.1 Hippea sp.
GCATTACCTTATCAAGTGTTAACAATGTGTACGGGTGATATGGGGGCAGGGCAGAGGAAAAAGTATGACCTTGAAACTTGGTTTCCCGCCCAAAATAAGTATCGGGAAACTCACTCGGCCAGTTATTTTAATGATTTTCAGGCGCGGCGGCTAAATATTCGTTATCAAGCAAAAGATGGCTCGATCAAGTACGTTTACACACTCAACAACACGATGGCGGCTACGCCGCGCCTCTTGGCGGCAGTGGTAGAAAACTACCAAACAAAAGATGGCAGGGTAGAGATCCCAAAGGTGTTAAAAGAGCTGATGTAAGTACACAACTTGGAAAAGCAACCTGATATCCAAATTCATACCCATGGCATTTTTAATTAACCAACATCTATGGTTTACAATCATGTTTACAAAAAGGTTTATAATTAGAAAAGGTGGCACCAAAGCAAGTTATTATGAGATTAAAAAGGACTGATCGGCGCTACACCGCGCCTCTTGGCGGCAGTGGTAGAGAACTACCAAACAAACTCTTTTTCGCTTTAAGTAAAAAAACGCGGATTAATAAACGATAATAATCGCCAGCAATATCGATCTACTCCGTTTCCTCTGATGCTGCTGATGCCGGCTGTGTGCTCGCTGCGGCTTGATCAAGCTGATTGCATTATTTTAATGATGGTTGCATGAGGAATAAGCTGCTCCATATAAAATATTATATCGCCACAGGCATTAGCTTTAATTTCTGTCGCTTCATCACTATTCTCACCAGCTAAAGAAGCAATTAACGAAACGGTATTTTTCACTCCTATTAAAATAGACTGGATTATAACTTGTTAATCTGATATTTCTTCCGATTTGGGGAAAAGCAGATCTCTATAAGAAAAGTTAAACAAGGTAATCTTGGACTTTTTTACGGCGGCAGAAAGTTTGGCAATCTCAGACTGCCATTTACCAGACCCACAATAGGCGTCATAAAGCTTCCCGGCCAATTTAAGCATCTCAGAAAACGTAAGAGCATCTAGATTTACTTCCGCTAATAAAGCAGCTAATTTTGCTACTGTTTCAGCAGTCAATTCCTTTGCTGACGCAGGCTGTTTAGGCAATTCCTGATCCTCAGTCACGCTTTCATGCGGCGGCTCTTCTACCCCTTTTTTTCATTTCTCATTTTCCTTTTAATCAATTAATTGCATTAATTCAAAGATAGCCAAGTAGTAACTAAATTCATTCGTGAAATATTTCATATTAAAACTGGTGTTGGAATCAACTGTAGTTTGGGAAAGAATCTGCAGAGTAGTATGCTGTATTCCCTTAAAAGAAGATCGAAGCAGCACTCTAAGTGAATTAATGAAGGTTTTGTCAGATTTAAAACTACGCAAATCTTCATAAGAAAGATCAAATACCTTATCGCCAGATTTTAGGGTAGCAAAAAGTGTATCAATCCTAGATCTCAATTGATCTTGACCATAATAGATGCTATAAGCTTCCTCAGCTAGAGGTAACATTTTGAGAAATGGAAGAGAATCTAAATCTATTTTTTCTAATAAGGCAGCTAATTTTGCTACTGTTTCAGCAGTCGATTCCTTTGCTGACACGGCTTTCCCATTTTCAGTTGAAAAATCCTTTCGCTTATTTTTGTCGCTACTGGAATGATTGAGTTTTGCTATTTTCTCTAGCAATGGAAGTAATGCTTGAAAGAACCAGCTTGTAAATAAGTCAAATGCTCGATCTAACGGATTGCCTGTTTGCTCTGTTTCTTTTTCCCCCATCTCTTCCTTCCTCTTATCTTATATCAATCATATTGTATCAATACAGCACAAAAAGAGCAAGCAAAAAGGCACGAAATGCCCTCCGGAAAGAGCAGACGACTACATAAACGTGTAGATACTGGCATAATTCGATAGCCTATAAAACCATCGATCAGATTAATGATTTTTTGTGATTTTTATTCAAGAATTAGTTAGTATGTCGAGAATCGCGAAAAACTATAAGGATTTCAACCATCGCGTCATACATAGCCGTTAAATCATTGTCTGATAAGGAATTTAGCATTTCTCTACTCATAGCTCCTATCATCGGTACCCCCATATTTTTCAATCTATACCTCTGTCTCTTCCCCTTCCTCTTCTTGCCCTTCTAAAACTTGATTAATCATTACCTGATGAGCACATCTTTTTCCTTCCCGTTGCATCAATTTTTCTGCTATATTTTTTTCAGTACCTACTAGTGAATGGGTACGTAAATAATCCGGCTCATCACATGTACCCGAAAGGCTTGTTTGTTCCCAATTCTTCGCTTTTTCTCTCCACTCTTTTGCCGCAACTTCGCTTATAGAACCATTTTTCACTAACTGGTCTATTCCCGCAAACAATTTTTCAATGGCACCTTTCCTGGCTTCTGAGTTTGGATTGTTAATGCACGCTTGTTTATCTACTTCACCACCTTCTACCTGAGCCCGGCAGTTTACCTCTCCAACGCCAAGTTGGTTTTTTTGGTAATTTTCTGCTAAAAAAACTCGAACCTCTGGTTCGTTATCTGGACTTAACATTATGAATAAACCTTTCTTTTCATTTATACATCAAACTATATCAGCCACTATAAACTAGGGTGGGGAAAAGTCAATAACTAAAA
>WFRG01000102.1 GCA_015486705.1 Hippea sp.
AACGATGGATTACCTGTCTGCCACCAGTAGTTTCTAAACTCATGGTCTTTTGAGAGAAACAAGAGTATGTCAAATGGATTATACAGAGGCTTGCCAAAGTAGTTATATCCATTGTACCACTTCTTGACCAACTCCAAGTCTGCGCCTTCTATTCTGTCTTTGAATACAGTCAGCAGATCATCATGTGTATAGCCACATATCTCTGCATAGTTCTTATCAATTGTAATGTCTTCTAAGTTGTTCAAACCACTGAAGAGATTTAGCTTTGAGAACTTGCTTACTCCAGTGATAAAAACAAACCTAATGTATCTGTCGCTATCCTTTATTACAGAGTAGAAGTTCTTTAGTATATCCCTTTTGGCTTTTTCTTTGTTTGTGATGTTATCAAGTATGGGTTTGTCGTATTCGTCTATGAGAATGACGACATTGGTCTTGTGTTTCTCATATAGCTTGATTATCAGTTCTTCAAAGCAGGATTTGTAGTTGTCCTTATCTTCGCATTCTATCTTATGCTCTCTTTGATTTCTCTTTAAGATCCTTTTTATCTCATCAACAGTCTGGCTCTCATCCAACGAGTAATCCCCACTGCCAAATGATATCCTTATGACAGGATGGGGTCTGAAGTCATACTTGTCATATATGTATAATCCTTTGAATAGCTCCTTGTGTCCTAAAAATATCTCTGCCAATGTGTCAAGGAAGAGCGATTTGCCGAAGCGTCTGGGGCGGGATAAAAAGTAATAACCACCACCTTGTATTAGTTTTAGTGCTATGGGGGTTTTATCCACATAGTAGCAATTTTCCTCTATGATCTTGCTAAAGGTCTGAATGCCTATTGGGAGTTTTTTCATGATGATAAAAATATAGCATCAATCGTTTAAAAAATCAATTATGAATTAAATCTTGCTTTTGTTTGTTTTGGATATTATTATTCTTCTTGTGGATATTTAAGTTACGGATTGCTGTTTAGCAAGAATATTGAAAAACTCTGCATAATGTTGTATAAGTTGCTCACTTTTGGAGGGTAAGATGAGAGGTATAAGAGACATTTACGTGGTAGGAAGAAAAAATCCTGATTTAGATAGCATTGCCTCAACTATAGCGTACGCGGAGCTGAAAAACATTTTAGACAGAAGTTCAAACTATGTGCCTACGATGTGCGGTAGTTCGGATAAGATCACCCAGAAACTATTTGGTTATTACAACATACCAATACCGAAGTACATTGATGATCTTAGTTTAAGAGTAGAAGATGTTATGACAAAGAATACTATTACGGTTAAAAAGGACGAATCTGTGACAGAGATATTTAAAATGCTATTAAAAGATGACTTAATGGTAGTTCCTGTGGTGGATGAAGACGGTTTGTTTGTTGGTTATTTTGGCATGACAGATATAGCAAAAAAAAGTATATCTTCTGTTATGCCTGATATATTTCGCAAAATAAAGACCAGTATATCAATAGTAAAGAGTGCTGTTGATGGGGAGCTTCTTGTTGCTTCTGGAGATGAAGACGAGATGTTTGTTGCTACTGTTGTTATGGGTGTGATGAACGAAGAAGGTTTGATGAAAGTTATAGAGAGAATAGAGCCTGAAAATATCATTATGGTTGTTGGTAACAGAAGAGAGATGCAGAAAGCAGCAATTAATATGGGTATAAGGTGTATTGTTATATCTCATGGATATAAAATGGACGACGATTTGATGGAGTTGGCACGCAAAAATCAAATTACCGTTATTAGTTCTGAATACGATGCTTTTGCCACAGTTGGCTTGATCGAGTGGAGTATACCCGTTGAGACTATATGTGAGAAAAGTACGACCTCTGTTTACCCTTCAGACCTTATTGTTGATATTAAGGAGAAGGTTTATAGGTCAAGCAATAGAGCCGTTGTGGTGGTTAATACATATAATAAGGTTGTTGGTATAATAACTAGGACAGATATTATTAAATACAATAGGAGAAATGTAATTCTTGTAGATCATTCGTCAAGTTTGAATGCTCCTGATGGAATTTACGAATGTAATATACTTGAAATAGTTGATCATCATAGGCTTGGGGATATACAGACAGGATATCCTACAAGATTTAGGATTGAACCTTGGGGCTCAACGTCTTCTATTGTAACTGATGAATTTAGAATAAATAATGTTAAGCCATCCAGAATGTCTGCCCTTCTTTTAGCGAGTGGAATAATAATTAATACAGAGTTCCTAAGCGATAATTTTACAGATAAAGATAAAGAGATGCTTGAATGGGTATGCTCTATTTGGAATTTTGATTATAATGAAATTGCAGAGAGTTTAAAAGGTGTTATAAATTTATGATAGAAGGAGGTTGTTGAGATGATTAATTCTACTACAGCGTTGTATCTTACATTTCTTGCTTCATTTCTCTCGATTGGATATGCCTTGTTTGCTGCTTACTATGTTCTCTCTAAAGATGATGGCAACGAGAGAATGAAAGAAATCGCAAAGGCTATCCAAGAAGGGGCGGGGGCTTTCCTTACCAGGGAATACAAAAGTATTGCCATTGTTGCCATTGTGATTTTTGCCATACTTTGGGCATTGGGCCTAAAAAGTGAACACTTCGGATTATTAACAGCTTTGGGATACTTAACTGGAGCTTTACTTTCTGGACTTGCTGGGTATATCGGCATGTTTGTTGCTGTTAGAACAAACGTTAAAACAGCGCAGATGGCCAAAAACGGTTTGGCAAAAGCGTTAAACTTAGCCTTCAGAGGTGGTTCTGTTACCGGTTTCTTAGTTACAGGGTTTGGGTTGCTGGCAATAGCAGGTTTTTACACAGTGTCTGTTTATGTATTTAAACAACCTGTAGAACACACAATTAAAGCTCTAATTGGCTTGGCTTTTGGTACGAGCTTGATTAGTGTTTTTGCTCGTTTAGGCGGTGGTATATACACAAAGGCCGCAGATGTTGGTGCTGACCTTGTTGGAAAAGTAGAGGCTGGAATACCTGAGGATGACCCAAGAAACCCTGCAGTTATTGCAGACAATGTAGGTGATAACGTAGGTGACTGCGCTGGAATGGCAGCAGACGTTTTTGAAACTTTCACAGTTACTACAGTTGCTGCAATGGTTTTGGGTCATACATTGTTTGATAAAGCAGGCACTGTGGGTATAGCAACGATGTTTCCACTTCTAATTGGTGCTATTGCTTCTGTTTCTGCTATTATCGGAACGTTTTTTGTTAAATTGGGTAGATCTAACAATATAATGGGAGCATTCTATAAAGGCATGATAGTTACCGCTGTAATTGCCTTAATCATTATTTATTTTGTTTCAGAGGATATGTTTGGTAATGGTTTGAAGTATTCTTGGGGCACAGTAACACCTATGAGTGTATTCTTGGCTTCTGTTATAGGTATGGCGATAACCGGTTTGCTTATGTTTGTTACGGAATACTATACATCCTACGAATTTTCACCAGTTAAATCCATTTCTAAGGCTTCAACAACAGGTCATGCAACGAACATCATTCAGGGTATGGCAATAATGCTTAAGGCTCCAGCATTGCCTGCAATAATTATAGCTTTAGGTATTTTCTTCTCGTACAAGCTTGCAGGTATTTATGGAATAGCTGTAGCTGCGGCTGCTATGCTTTCATTGACCGGCATGATTATATCCATTGACTCTTATGGTCCAATTACCGATAACGCTGGTGGTATTGCTGAGATGGCTGAACTTGACGAAACAGTTAGAGCTGTTACGGATCCTTTGGATGCTGTTGGAAATACAACGAAGGCTGTTACTAAAGGCTTTGCTATAGGTTCTGCAGCACTTGCAGCATTGGTTTTGTTTGCCGAATACACACGTTCTATTGGCGGTTTGACTTCATTTGACTTAAGCAGCCCGTTAGTATTAGTTGGACTGTTATTGGGTGGTTTATTGCCATTTTATTTCGGTGCTATGAGTATGGAGGCTGTGGGTATCGCTGGTGGTCAGATGGTTGAAGAGGTTAGGAGGCAATTTAGGACGATTAAAGGAATATTGGAAGGTAAGGCAAAACCAGATTATGCTGCTTGCGTGGATATTGTTACGAAAGAGGCTCTGAAAAAAATGATTGCACCAGGGTTGATTCCTGTATTAGGTCCAATTATTGTTTATATACTTTTTGGTAAAGTTTCCTTAGGTGCACTCTCTATGGGTTCAATCATTACAGGGTTTTTCTTGGCTGTTGCAATGACAAGTGGTGGTGGTGCTTGGGATAACGCCAAAAAGTACATTGAGGACGGTAACTTTGGAGGAAAAGGTTCCGAAGCGCATAAGGCTGCCGTTACAGGTGATACAGTTGGCGATCCTTTGAAAGATACAGCTGGCCCTGCGATTAATCCAATGATAAAGATAATAAATATTATAGCTATCTTAATAGTTTTAACGAGCTTTTAAACAAAGGGGGCATTGATGCCCTCTTATTTTATAGGAGGCTTTAGATGGTCGAAGAAACCGAATTGCTATATGAAGGCAAAGCGAAAAAGATGTACAATACTGATAACCCGGATTTGTTAATAGAGTATTTTAAAGACGATGCAACGGCCTTCAATGGCAAAAAGCATGCTGTTATTGATGAAAAGGGAGCTTTGAACAAAGCAATAACGGTTAAGGTGTTTAGATGGCTTGAGGAGTGTGGCGTTCCAACTCACTTTGTTGAGGAAAATTCTGGTAGGGAAATAGTTGTCAAAAGGCTTAAGATGATACCTGTTGAAGTTGTTGTTAGGAATGTTATTGCCGGTTCTTTGGCTAAAAGGCTAGCCTTAAAAAAAGGTGAGAGACTCCCTAGGCCGATTATTGAATTCTTTTACAAAAGCGATGAGTTAGATGACCCTATGATTAACGATGATCATGTAGAGGTTTTTGGATGGGCTGATAAAGAAACAATAAGAAAGATAAAAGAAATGGCGCTGAAAGTTAATGAGTGTTTGAAGGAGAAGTTTGACAAGGCTGGAATATTGCTTGTTGATTTTAAACTTGAATTTGGCTTTGATAAGGATGGCAATCTCGTTTTGGGTGATGAGTTTACACCAGATGGCTCAAGGTTGTGGGATAAAGAAACTGGGGAAGTCCTGGATAAAGATAGGTTCAGACATGATTTAGGTGATTTGATTGAAGGATATGAAAAAATTTTAATGAAGATATCGAGGATTTAAACGTGAAATACGTGATTATCGTTAAACCCAAAAAGACCATTTTAGATCCGCAGGGAAAGGCCATAAAAAAGGTAGCGGAGAGGTATCTGCAAAACGAAATAAAAAACATTCGAGTTGGTAAATATTTTGAGGTAGAAGTAGATAAAGAAAGTGATGAATTAATTGATAGACTTGCAAGAAACGTGTTATCCAACGACGTCATTGAGGATTTTGAGGTATTAAAGCGGTGAGAGTGGGCATAGTCCAATTTTTAGGTACGAACTGTGATTACGATTGTAAATACGCGTGTGATGTTGTAGGTATAGAAAGCGAATTCTTGTGGCATGAGAAAAGGGATATTGATAGCTTCGATGTGATAATTTTACCTGGAGGTTTTTCATATGGTGATTATTTGAGGGCGGGGGCATTGGCGAAATTCTCGCCGATCATGGAATCTGTTAGGGATTTTGCTAAAAAAGGTGGAAAAGTTATAGGAATCTGCAATGGTTTTCAGATATTAATTGAAAGTGGGCTTTTAAAAGGGGCATTACTTAAAAATAAGAATCTGAGGTTTATTCATAAAGAGGTTTACTTAAAGATTGAAAAGAGCAAGTGCTTGTTTACTAAAAATTTAGATGGTAGGGTTTTAAAACTTCCAATAGCTCATGCAGACGGCAATTACTTCTGTGATGATGAATACTTAAAACACCTTCAGGATAACGATATGATTGTTCTGAAGTATTCTGATAGTGAAGGAAATGTAGATGATAAATGCAATCCGAATGGTTCTTTATACAATATTGCTGGTATCTGCAACGAGGGTGGGAATGTTTTTGGGCTTATGCCTCACCCAGAAAGGTCTGTTGGGGATTTAGGCAAAGACGGTGAGTTGATTTTTTTGAATTTTTTTTAAGGATTAGTAATGTTTGAAGTAAGCAAACGGCTGTTTGAAGAGGCAAAAAAGTATATTGCAGGAGGTGTAAATAGTCCCGTTAGGGCATTTAAGAATGTGGGAACCCACCCTTTGTTTATAAAAAAAGCCAAAGGTTCTAAGGTTTACGATGAAGATGGTAATGGGCTTATTGATTATGTGAACAGCTGGGGGCCTACAATTGTTGGTCATGCGGATGATGCTGTAATTGATAAGGTTAAAGAGACTTTGGAGAATGGCTTTAGCTTTGGAGCGCCAACAATTCTTGAAACTGAAATCGCAAAGCGTATAGTAGAAGCTTTTGATAGTATTGATATCGTGAGATTTGTGAGCTCTGGTACAGAGGCTGCGATGAGCGCTATAAGGCTCGCCCGTGGTGTAACTGGCAGGGACAATATTTTGAAGTTTATCGGCTGTTATCACGGTCATTCTGATAGCCTTCTTGTTGGGGCTGGTTCTGGTTTGAGCACGTTTGGTGTTCCTTCAAGCAAGGGTGTTCCAATGGATTTTGCAAAACACACAATTTTGGTTGAATACAACGATTTAGAGAAAGTTGAAAACGTTTTTAATAAATACGGTGAAACTATAGCTGCGATTATAGTTGAGCCTGTAGCTGGAAATATGGGTGTAATAAGGCCTAAGAACGGATTTTTGCAGGGTCTGAGAGAAGTCTGTGATAAATACGGTTCTCTATTGATATTTGACGAGGTCATGACTGGTTTTAGGCTAACATACGGCGGAGCTCAGCATATATTTAAAGTTAACCCTGATATAACGATTTTGGGAAAGGTTGTGGGGGGTGGATTTCCTGTTGCATGTTTTGGTGCCAAGAAGGAAATAATGTCTTTTCTGTCGCCGGATGGTGATGTTTATCAGGCTGGCACTTTAAGTGGAAATCCAGTAGCTATGGCATGTGGTATAGCCACGCTTGATATATTAAAAAAGAAAAACCCATATCAAGACTTGGATAAAAATACCCAAAAGATTATTTCACGCATTGTTGGTTTAGCAAATCAATACGGCATTCCGGTGAGCGGAGAGGCTATAGGTTCTATGTTTTCTGTATTTTTTAAAGAGGAAAAACCAACTAACTACATGGAAGTCAACGAATGTAATTTAAAACTGTTTAACAGCTATTTCCTAGGCATGCTTGAAAGAGGAATTTATCTACCGCCATCCCAATTTGAGTCAAGTTTTATTACGATTAAGCACACGCTTGAGGATATAGAGAATACACTTATAGCCGTGGAGGATGTGTTTAAAGGTATAGCAAGCGGCAAGTTCATGTATGAATCGTGATAAGAGAAGAAAAAAAATCAGGTTTTATATGGAGCTTTATGATGCATCGACTATTGGATTAAGGGTTGTGTTTTCTGTTTTAATAGGTGGTGGTATCGGTTGGTGGTTGGATAAAAGATTTAATTCGTCCTATCACTGGCTTTTGTTTCTTTTTCTATTTTTCGGTATAATTGCGGCGTTTAAAGCTATGTTCTATGAAGTCAAAAGGGAAAGGCGAAATAGCAATAAAGACGAAAAGAGTTGAAATTATCTTTCTAATAGTATATTTTTTATCAGCTTTGCTGTGTTTTTTGCTTTTTAAAAGTGCAAATTGCATTATTGGAAGTTTTTTAGGTTTTTCGGTGTCCTTAGGAGATTGGTATCTTTTGAAAATTATGTCAAGAAAATGGCTCAAAACGGGCAAGTATTCAGTGTCGGATTATGTAATAAGGCTGGTTGTCATGGGCTTGAGTGTATATGCTCTTTTGAGTATAGGGACTAACATTTTTGGTATTTTTGTTGGTGTATCAATAATACCAATTTCCTTAATGATTCTTATAACGATGAATGTTTTTACCAAAAGAAAAATATTACTGTGAGGTGGAGATATGGAAGCCCCAACCTTTCTTGATTTTATAATCAAAGCAACAGGTTTGCCAGGTTATTTAGTTTTTACGTGGTTCGTAATGTTAGTTATACTTACTTTGGCGTTGATAGTCAGGTTTTCTCTTAAATTGGTCCCTGAGGGTATACAAAATATCGCTGAATCTGTAGTTTATGGTATTTACACGTTTGTAGAGGACATTTTAGGCAAAGAAGAGACACCCAAGCACTTTCCTTTAATTGTAACATTGGCTATATTCATATTTTTTTGTAATATCACTGAATTGATACCGTATTTTACACCACCAACAAGCAACTTAAATACGACTCTGTCAATGGCTATATTGGTTTTTGTATATTACCAATACTTAGGCATAAGAAAGCATGGATTTAAGTATATTAAGCATTTTATGGGACCTGTTTGGTGGCTTGCCCCTCTGATGATTCCTATTGAATTAATTGATCACCTTGCAAGAATTGTATCACTTTCGGTCAGGTTGTTTGGTAATATATTTGGTGATGATATGCTTTTAGCCGTTATATTCTTTTTAGTGCCATGGATTGTGCCTTTGCCTATAATGGGATTAGTTCTTTTTGCTGCTACACTGCAGGCGTTTATATTTTTCTTGCTTAGCACAATGTACATTGCTGAAGCTTTAAGTGAACCAGAGATTTAAAAAGTCTGTAATTTTATTTTGATTTTTTATTGGGAGGTGGAGTAATGAAAGGTAGGATTTTATTGTTAACGCTTTTTGCACTTGTGGTAGCTTTGCCTGCGTTAGCTGCTGGTGATGCTGCAACTGCATCAGCTGTATCTCAGGCTGCACACTTAGAGTTAAAGAAGTACTACATGTTCGTAGCTATGGGTGGTGCTATCGGATTTGGATTTGCGTGCGGCGGCGGTGGCATAGGTCAAGGGCACGTAGTTAATGGTACTATTTTGGGTACGGCTAGAAATCCAGCACTTTCGGGTAAATTCCTTACAACAATGATGATTGGTCTTGCAATGATTGAGTCTTTAGTTATCTACATGCTTGTTATCGTTTTGATTATTTTCTACACAAATCCTTTCCACATCTAAAACAAAAAGGGGGCTTTTAAGCCCCTTCTTTTTCTTCGCAGTACTTACACTTGCTATTTGCACAACACCATTTATCTTTCTTTTTAATAAACAGTGTATAACCGCAAACGGGGCAGGTTTGATTCTTTAGTTTCCCCTTTATTGTAAATTTACAGTTGGGATAGTTGGAGCAACCATAGAACTTACCCCTTTTTGAGTTTCTTTCCACCAATTCAGCGCCGCATAGTGGGCATTTTAAGCCTGTTGGATATGGCTTTGTATTTTTGCACTTGGGATAGTTGGAGCAAGCCAAAAAGCGCGTTCCCTTTCTTGAGTACTTGACGATCATTGGTGCACCGCATTTATCGCATTTTATGTCCGTAATCTCTTCTTCCAAAGGCTTTGTGTATTTGCACTTGGGATAATTAGAACATGCCAAGAATTTTCCGTATTTTCCATGCCTTATTACAAGCTGTGCGCCGCACATAGGACACTTTTCATCCGTCGGCTCATCCTCAGGCTTTATCCTTTCCATGTTTTCATAAGCGTTGTCCAAAAGCTTTTTGAATTTATCGTAAAACCTTTTTAAAAGTTCGACTTTGTCTAATTTTCTATTTGCGACTCTATCCAAACCCTCTTCCATTTGCGCCGTAAACTTGACGTTTATGATGTCTGAAAAGAACTTGTCCAACATTTTGCTTGTTACTATTCCTATTTCCTGCGGATAAAACTTTTTTTCCTTTAGAACAACATAATCGCGCTTAAGCAATGTATCTATTATTGTGGCATAGGTAGACGGTCTACCAATACCGTGTTTTTCCAGCTCTTTTATCAGGCTTGCCTCTGTGTATCTTGGTGGCGGTTCTGTAAAGTGCTGCTTGCCTTTGACATCTGTGAGTTTTACAGCTTGGTTTTTCTTAAAATCCGGTGCCTTTTTCTCTTGCGTGTTAGAGAATGTCCAGATTCTCAAAAAACCATCGAACACGAGTTCTTTGAAATTGGCTTTAGCTTCAAATCTCTCTGATCCAAAGGTTACGGATGTGTTTTTAAACTCTGCTGGTTTCATCTGGGAGGCCATGAACCTGCGCCAAATTAAGTCGTATAGCTTGAATTCATCTTCGTTAAGGTAAGGTTTTACCATTTCTGGCAAAAGGGATGGGTCTGTGGGCCTTATTGCTTCGTGCGCTTCTTGTGCTAACTTTGATTTTGTTTTGTATACATTCGGTTTTTCTGGTATATACTCGTTACCTAAAAGCTCTTTTAACGCTTTTCTTGCCTTTTGAATAGCCTCTTTTGCAATATTAAATGAATCTGTCCTCATGTAGGTAATAAGTCCGACTCTATCTTTTCCTATGTCAACGCCTTCGTAAAGTGTTTGTGCTATGCGCATCGTTTTTTGGGCAGAAAATCCAAGTAGATTTGAGGCGGCCATCTGCATTGTGCTTGTTATAAACGGCGGTTCAGGTTTTCTTTTTGTTTTGGTTTTTTTAATCGATGTTACTGTGAACTTCTCTTTCTTTATCTCTTCAATAATTTTGTCTGCTTTATCTTTTGAATCTATCTCTAGTTTTTCTAACTGTTTACCATCTATCTTTTCCAGTGTTGCCTCAATCTTATCTTCGAACAACAGGTGTATTGTCCAGTATTCTTGGGGTTTAAAGTTCTTTATTTCTTCTTCTCTGTCCACTATGAGTTTTAATGCGACGGATTGAACCCTTCCGGCGGACAATCCCCTTTGAATTTTCTTTGCAAGCAAAGGTGACAATTTATATCCTACAATTCTATCAAGTATCCTTCGTGCTTCTTGGGAGTTCACCATATCCATATTTATCTCTCTTGGGGACTTAAGAGATTCGAGAATCGCATTCTTTGTTATCTCGTGAAAGGCTATACGCTTTATCTTTTCTTGGTTTGCTTTAGTTGCCTGCGTTATGTGCCATCCTATAGCTTCTCCCTCTCTATCCTCATCAGTTGCTATATAAACTGTTTTGGATTTGCTTGCTAATTTTTTTAGTCCGTCGACAACAGGTTTTTTCTCTTTTGGAATAACATACTTTGGTTTGAAGTCCTTTTCTATGTCCACACCAAATGAACTTTTTGGTAAATCTCTTATATGTCCATACGATGCTACAACGTTGTATTTTTTGCCCAGAAATTTGCTTATCGTTTTTGCTTTTGCTGGTGATTCAACAATAACCAAGTCCATATCTATTTCTCCTTGAGATTTTAGATTTTTTGATAACCAATCGGTGTTCTCTTTATCAGGCCTTTGAGTTCTAAGTCAAATAGTATTTCACTCAATTCGTCTATGTTTAACCCTGTAGAACTTGATAGCTCATCTTCGTTCATCTCACCCTTAAGCGAATTCAGAACAAGTTTTTCCTTTTCTGTTAATTCAGTGTTTTCTTCCTTGAGTCTGTCTAAATCTGCCTTCAACTCCAGATAGAAGTACGATAAAACCGAATTTATATCCAAAACGGGTATGGCACCTTCGCCGATGAGTTTATTTGTACCTCTGCTTCTTTTAGAAAATATTTCGCCAGGCACTGAAAATACGGGTTTTCCCTGTTCAACTGTCAATCTTGCTGTTATTAATGATCCGCTTTTTATGTCCGCTTCCACAACAATTGTGCCTTTTGATAACCCTGCAATAATTCTGTTTCGTGCGGGGAAGTTGTATCTGTTTGGCGG
>WFRG01000103.1 GCA_015486705.1 Hippea sp.
GCTGTATCCCTTATTTTATACCTGCTTACAACATCTTTGTATATTATGGCATTTAACAAAGAATTTAAATACAGATACACCACTTCATCATTGAATTCCAGTTGGTGAATGCCGGGCAATCCTCCATACTTAATGAATTTGAGAAACTCCGAGTCTGTATCTGATTTATCCTTTCTAAAATCTAAAAATTCCTTAAAACTTAAAGGATAAACCGGAATTTCTATATATCTGCCGCTCAAAAGGGTTGAAAGCTCGCTTGATAAGATTTTGGAGTTGCTGCCTGATATAATTATATCTCCTACGTTGTTTGAAAAAAACGAAATAATCGCCTTTTCCCACTGTTCTATCTCTTGAATTTCGTCTATAAATATGTATTTTCTGCCGTTTTTGCTTGGTAGTTTAGCGATAACGTATTCGTGCAGTTCTTTGTATGTTTTAATTTCGTCAAATGCTAATGATTCCTTATTTATATACACTATGCTTTTTTCAGGGATACCCTTGTCAAGGAGATGTTTTGCTGTTAGCTTTAATAAAGAGCTTTTTCCTGCTCTGCGCATTCCTATCAAAATCTTTATAATAGGTTTATCTAAATAGTGTTTTATTTTTTCGATATAGTTATTTCTTGGTATAAGGTTTACTGAACTACTTTCTTGCATCATAGTTTAGTTTATACACTAAATAATCGTTAAAGTCAATAAAATATTCTACTATACAAGAAATTAATGCAAACTTGAGCGCTGTATTTGAGAAGATTATGCCTTGCCATTTTCTTGCACCTACGAGGTGCAAGTTTTGGGAAGGGAATGATTGAATAAAGGTATGTGTTTTGCTAAGGTATGTTTATTATGGAAAAGGTTGAATTTGTTGCTGAGGTTTCAAGTAATCATAACGGTGATTTAAACAGGTGTCTGAGGTTTGTTGAAGAGGCGAAAAAATGCGGCTGTGACAGTGTTAAGTTTCAACTGTTTAAGATTGACCAATTGTTTGCTCCTGAAATTTTAAGGCATAGCGAGGAGCACAGGAAAAGGCAAGAGTGGGAATTGCCGGTTGAGTTTTTGCCGGAGATTTCAAGAAAGTGCAAAGAGATAGGTATAAAATTTGTCTGCACACCGTTTTACTTGGATGCCGTCGACGAGCTTGAGCCTTATGTTGATACCTACAAGATAGCCTCTTATGAGCTATTGTGGCATGAGCTTTTCAAGAAGTGCGCATTAACAGGAAAATCTGTTATTATGTCAACGGGTATGGCAACTCTTAATGAGGTTAAAGCAGCTGTAGATGTGCTCGTTCAAGATGGCTGTAAAGACATAACGGTTTTACAGTGCACATCGAGTTATCCCACGCCACCAAAGCAGTGTAATCTGTCGGCAATTGAGACAATGAGAAATGCAATTAGAGTACCCGAGGGTGTTAGTCTAAAGTTTGGATGGTCTGACCATTCTGTAAATGAGGGTGTGATTTTACGCTCCATTCATAAATGGAATGCAGAGATGATTGAGTTTCATTTTGATTTAGATGAAAAAGGTGATGAGTATAAATTTGGCCATTGTTGGCTGCCCGATAGGGTAAAAAACCTAATAAAAATGGTTGAAGATGGATTTTTGGCAGACGGCGACGGGGTCAAAGCGCCGCAGGAAAACGAGTTTGAGGAGAGAAATTGGCGTGCAGACACAGAAGACGGCTTAAGACCCCTAAAACCAACGAGGATAGAATGGCTGAAGCAGTACGAAAAATAGATATTGATGAAATTGAAGAACATCTATCAGAGCTTGAATTTACGCCATCACCCATAGATTTAAAAAAAATCAGAGAGAATTATATTAAAGAGATAGGTGTTGAAAAGGTAATTTTGAAGCTAAAGGCATCAGAAGACATTGGTTTGGGTCATTTATCAAGGATGATAACGCTGGGCTGGATTTTAAAAGAGGCTGGCGCAGAAATACTTTTTGCCATTAACGACTTTGAATATGCCAAAGAAAAATTAAAAAAAGAGAGTTTTAGGTTTGATGTGAATGGGCTTGGCTCTGATGAGATGTTTATAGATTTTTTAGTTGAGAAATACGAACCCAATGCTGTTATAGTTGACGAGAAGTACCAATACAGTGTTAGAGACATAAAAAGATGGAAACAACACGCTCGTTTCATATCGCTGGACTTTATTGGTGAAGGCTATGAGGTTTGTGATAAAATTATTATGCCAAATGCACATTTTGAATCAGAAAAGTATCAGACTTTTGACAATATCGTCTGGGGCTGGGATTGGGTTTTGATAAACAAAGAGATATTCAAATTAAAACCAAAAAGCGAATTGCCAAAGAAAATAAATGAAATTGTCATTACAACCGGCGGAAGCGACCCATCAGGTATGTTATTTAATTTTTTAGAGTTACTTAAAGGCTGTGAAAGGGAAGTTTTAATACTCATTGGAGATGCTTTTAAGAATAAAGAAAGACTTGAAAGTCTAAATCTACCTGAAAACTTTAAGGTTTCATCCTATCATCCGAGTAAATTATTAGAAGGAGATATTGCCCTTGCAACCTTTGGCATAACGGTGTATGAGTTGATTTATTTGAATATACCTTTTTTGTGTGTAGGGCATACGGAAGAGAATAGAGATGGGTGTAAGGTATTGAGCGAAAGATGCAAAATTATTAATCCAATCAAAACAGATGGATAAAGCTATGAGCCTTAAAGCTATATATGCTAAAAACCACTCACAACCAACAAATAATTCTTTGATCTTAAACGAAAGGCTTTTTAGCACGTATAACAGAATAACAGTAAAAATAACCGGCAGCGCATTAAAAGGAGTCAATGTTGACTTAGGAAGCGGAGATAAGGGCTTCAGTAAATATTGTGAAAGTATAGGCATTAAATCCTACCCTTATGACTATCCAGATTTTGACATAGAAAAGAATGCACTGCCTCATTCAAACGACAGTATTGATTTTGTAACATTAAATGCGGTTATTGAGCATATAAAAGACCCGAGCAATGTGTTAAAAGAGTCTATGAGAATGCTCAAAAAAGATGGTTTGATTTTCATAAGAACGCCCAACTGGAAAATAGATTATAAAAGTTTTTATAACGACCCTACTCATATGAAACCATATTCTCCTGAAACCCTTAAAAATGTTTTAAATTTGCTTGGATTTAAAGTCGTCTTTTTGGAGCCAGGACTTGTTG
>WFRG01000104.1 GCA_015486705.1 Hippea sp.
GCATCATGGCCTGTGGCATCAACAACATATTTACTCGTTATAACTATTGGATCAACAAGTAAACCTGCCATATTAACCGTAGTCCACCCTACTACGAGTCCTGTTACTCTGTATTCATCTTCCACCTTTTTTAACACAACATCTTCAACCTCTATTGTGTTAAATACTGCAAGTCCTGCCTTTGTAGCTTTTGATATCAAGGTTGTAACAGCCTCAACTGAACCAGCAGTATAATAACCATCAGTGTATTTTTCATATTTTATATCAAATTCGTCTAAAATTTCCTTACCCATTTCTTGAACAACGATTTCATTAAACAACATAGCGCCTCCCCACATACCACCGCCAATAGTTAATCTTTTATCAACAAGCGCTACTTTTACACCATTTTTAGCCAAATAATAACCACATACAATACCGGCCGGGCCACCGCCTACTATAGTAACATCCGTTTCCAAATAGTCCAAAAGCTTATTCATATAACGCTCTATAATAGCTTTTGAGATAATCCTTTCATCCAACATGTCCATATTCTTACACCTCCCTATTTTCTTCCCACATAGTAAATTCCATCGGGTAACTCAAGCTTAAGCCAAATATTATTTATCGCTCTTTTATTTCTTGTTATAACAGCACCGTACTTTTCATTAACAGGATGCAACTGCATGCCTAAATACTTCTCCACATAGACAAACAACCTCAAATTTCCGCCATCAGTCATAACATATTTCGGACGATTAGACAAAATGATTTTTGCAACCTTGTATCCGTACCTTTTGTAGTTTGTGTAATACGTAAAAACATAAGCACCATATGAAGAAACATAAAGCAATTTAAATAGAACACCTAAGACAACGACACCAGATAATAACCTCACCGATTCATGATTAAGTCTGTTGATTATAAGGAAAAACGAAATAGATAGAACAAAGACAATGCCACTTATATAATAATCCAATCCCTTGACAAATTCAAAATCAAAAAACAAAGTAAAGACAGCAAAAACAGCCAAAATGCCGAACAGCCATTTAAATAACCTTTTTAATTCAAACACAGGATAAAACTCAAAGACGTAAAAAATAATACCTAAAATAAACGAAATAACGGCAAATAATACTAAAGCGTATCTTACTCTTCCATCAGGAATAATCCAGTAAATCAAGAAATTAGGCACAAAGGCAGCTAAGCTAAATACAAAAAGTTCTTTTATTTTCTCATCCGACCTTACAGATTCCTTAAACTCGCGCAGAAAGTCCTTTCTAAAAAGCAGAAGAAACAAAACGGAAGCGGGGAGAAACCTCAACCAAAAGCTTATCGGAAATTTGATTAAGTGCTTGAGAACTTCAGGAATTCTTTCGATACTCAAGACGCGGCCGCCACTTGCATGGATTAAAGTCCCCAAAGCCAAGTCGAATCTGTGAATGTCGCCCTTTGAGACAGCCAAAAGCCATCCAAAAAAGACAATAAAGATAAAAACTGCGCCAAAGATCGTCTCCTTAGATAGCAAAAAACGCTTTAAGTCCCTTTTTGCCCAGGCGTAAAAGAACAACGTTAAATAGTAGTAATGCAAAGCGGGAAAACCTTTGGTTAAAAGGGCAAAAGCCGTAAACACACTACCCAAGAAAAGTTTTCTTTTAAAAACGCAAACCAAAGATAGAAAAACAAGCAGAGAAAAGAACATATCTGTCTCTGCAAGCATGCCGTAATTAAAATAAGAAATAAAAGCCAAGCCAAAGGAAAAGGCAGAAAAAAGTGCGGCATCAGAACCAACAATGTCCTTTGCAACGATAAAAATTGCAAGCATAATACCAAACATCGACAGAACAGACACAATGCGTGCACTCCATTCACTCATGCCAAACATCTTAAAAAACATTGCCAAAACAAAGTTGTGTAGTGGCGGTTTTTTAAAATAAGGCCTGCCAAGAACGTGGGGCACGATGTAATTTCCCGAATAGTTCATCTCCATTGCAATGATGCAGCGGCGTGGCTCTTCCCTGTGCAGATACATCCTGCCCAAGTGCAACAACGCACCAAAAACGTATAAAGCAACCAAAACAGTAAGCAATTTTTTGGTTATCATTTCAATAAACGTGCCAAGTTTAAAGCTGCCTCTGTTAGAGACATTCCCTCGTTCACAAAAACCAAATCGGCGTATTTTTCATACAGTTCTGAGCGCTCCCTGTAAAGCTCTTCAATCGTCTGACCTTTAGGTTTTGCCAATCCCCTCTTTGAGTAATCGCCAAGCCTTCTGACCACCTCTTCAAAGCTGATTTTCAAATAAACCACTTTGGATATGGCTTTTAAGTGTTTCATGGCAGAAGAAGAATACACAACACTGCCACCTGTGGATATGACTGTGTTCTTGCAATCAAGCGACAAAACCACATCCGCCTCAATTTGCCTTAAGCTTAAATACCCAAACCGGTCAACGATCTCTTGAAGCGTCAAACCAGTCTTGTTCTGCACCAAAATATCCGTATCCAAAAAGTCATAAGCCAACACTTTAGCCAAAACTACACCGACGCTGCTCTTTCCCGAAGACGGCATACCAATCAAAGACATATTCATGGATGTCATTTTATCGATTTAAATTAAACTTTCTACCTTTTTCTTGAAAATTGGCAAAAAACAGATAAACTTTAGCCGATTGTTGGGAGGTGAACCATGACGTACGATGAGGCAATGGAGCTTTTGAAGGAGTACACACAAAGCGAAAGCCTGATCAGGCATGCATTGTGTGTAAGTGAAGCAATGCGATGCTATGCAAGAAAGTTCGGTGAGGATGAGGAACGATGGGCAATCACAGGATTACTGCATGATTTTGACTATGAAAAATACCCCGATCAGCACCCATACAAAGGCGCAGAGATCTTAAGGGAAAAGGGCGTGGACGAGGAGATGATCGAAGCCATATTGGGACATGCAAGCTATACCGGTGTCGAAAGAAAGACGCTTTTGGCAAAGGCACTGTTTGCTGTGGATGAACTGAGCGGATTTCTGTATGCGTATGCACTTGTAAGACCAACAAAAAATCTCAAAGACGTCACAATGAAATCCATCAAGAAAAAGCTAAAGGATAAGGCATTTGCAAAAGGCGTTAACAGAGACGAGATTGAGCAGGGAGTAAAGGATTTGGGCGTAGATTTATCTGAACATATTCTCTTTGTTGCTGACTGCCTTCAAAAACAGGCAAAACTAATAGGACTTAACGAATAGAAAGGAGGGAAAATGGCTGAGATTGCAACAAATGAATTTAAACGAGGCGTAAAATTAGAAATTGAAGGTGACCCTTATGAGATCGTTGACTACGAGCACGTCAAACCCGGCAAAGGTCAGGCGTTTGTAAGGGTAAAACTTAAAAATCTAAAAACAGGAAACGTAGTTGAAAAAACGTACAAATCTGGTACCAAATTACCTTTAGCTGAAGTAGAAGAAAGGATGATGCAATACCTATACAAAGACAACGAGGGTTACAATTTTATGGACTCAAATAGTTATGAGCAATATACAATATCCGAAGAAATCATGAGTGATGCAGCTAAGTTTATACAGGAAAACAAGGAAGTTGGCGTCGTTCTGTATAAAGGCATGCCAATTGGTGTCAACCTCCCGAATTTCGTCGAATTAACCGTAACAGAGACAGAACCAGGCTTTAAAGGCGATACCGCTGCCACAGGAACAAAACCTGCAACATTAGAAACTGGTGCGGTTGTACAAGTACCGTTCTTTATCAAAGAGGGGGACACCTTAAGGATTGACACAAGAACTGGGCAATATGTAGAACGTGTCAATAAATGACACAACACCTGCTAGATGGAAAACTTAACAAAACCTATAGTTCTACTGTTCATTGTTGCAACGGCGCATTTCGTAAATGATTGGTATTCACTTTTAATTGCACCCGCTATTCCTGTTTTAAAAAAGCTTTATACTATAAATTACTTCCAGTCGGGCATGCTCTTAAGCGTGCCTTACTTTTTGGCAGCTATTTTGCAATCTCCAATAGCTCACCTATCCGAAACCCACGGAATGAGAAAATTAACCCTGACCACTGGGTTTATCATACTTTCCATTGCCTACTTTTTGTTTTACGTATCCAATTCTTACTACACGGCACTTTTTGCAACAATCCTCATTGGTATCGGTCTTGGAACATACCATCCACAAGGCATGGGGATTTTGAGCAGCGTATTCAAGGATAGAAAGGGCATGGCAATAGGTTTAAATGGCATAGGCGGCGCTTTGGGTTATTTTTTTGCACCCATATCTATGGGATATTTGCTTTCCGTCTACGGAATAAAGAGCTTCTTGATTGTCTCTGTGCCGGGTATTCTGATGGCTCTAATCATTTTGACCGTTATCAAAATCAAAGAGGAGCCGATAAAAACCTCTTTTAAAAGCACTTTAACAAAAGAACTGTTGTTGCTTGGCATTGTCGCTATTGTTATACCGTTTTTCTCTCGTGGTATATCATCATTTTTACCAGCATATTTTTACTCCCATGGCTCAAATATTCTAAATGCAAATCTGAAAGCTTCCGTTATGCTGCTTGCAGGTCTAATTGCACAGCCGCTCGGTGGTACAATCTCAGATAAGATAGGCAGAAAACTCACAATTTCTGTAAGCTATTTTCTTATGGGCGTCTTTCTGGGCCTGTTTTTGATAAAACCCAGTCTCGTATTCCTGTTCCTTATGGGCTTTTTCATGTCTTTGTCAATACCGGTTAGACATGCATTTGCTGCAGAGATTGGTGGAGAAAAGGTTGATTCAAATATTGCTGTTGTCTTTGGAATGGTAATGATTGGCTCATCCATTGCCCCGAGTATGATTGGGGCTTTAGTTGATGCATTTGGTTTTAAAATAGCTTTTGGTTTTAATGTTGCAATAGCTATCTTTGGTAGCTTGCTTGTTTGGGCAATTAGGCCAGCTAAAAAGCCGGCCTAACAGCAATCAGATTTCAAAACCTTTCTCTGTGTGAACAGCAACATCCAAACCTTTCATCTCGTCTTCCTCATCAACTCTTAAGCCGTTCGTTAGAACCGATGTGATTTTACCACTTATGAAAGTGCCGATGGCAACAAACACTATTGTCGCTACAACACCAATTAATTGAACAACGATTTGATGTGTGCCACCGTAGACAAGACCGCGTGCAAAGTTGACCTTTGGATCGGCAAAAAACCCTATTGCTATCATGCCCCAAATACCGTTTAAGCCGTGAACACCGAATACATCTAAAGAATCATCATAACCCAGTCTGTACTTCAAATAACCTGTCGCTATCCAGCTTATAATACCGGCCACAAAACCAATTACAATTGCGCCAACGTTGTTAACAAATCCTGCAGCTGGCGTTATAGCCACAAGACCGGCAACGGCTCCAGATGCAAAGCCCAACATTGTCGGGTGTTTATGCACGCTCCAATCCATGAGCATCCAGCTTAAAGCACCGCATGCACCGGCTGTGTTTGTTACAAGAAATGCATTTGAAGCAAGTGCATTCGAGGCAATGGCACTTCCGGCGTTAAAACCGAACCATCCAAACCACAACATTGCAGCACCGAAAATTGAGAGAGCTATTGAAGACGGCGGCATAGCCTCTCTTCTAAATCCCCTCCTTGCTCCGACCATCAAAGCAAACACGAGCCCTGCTATACCAGAGCACGTCTCAACCACCAAGCCACCGGCAAAATCAGCTATACCCATTTTGGCAAGCCATCCGCCGCCCCAAACCCAATGGGCAAGGGGAACATAAACAATTGTTGACCAGATGACGCTAAAGATAACCCAAGAGTTGAACTTTACCCGTTCAACAACGGAGCCGCTGATTAACGCTGTGGTTATGGCAGCAAAAGTAAGCTGAAAGGCTGCAAAAGCCATAACAGAAACATGCGTTCCGGGGTAGACCAAATTAATATCCCTACCCATAAACAGATACTTAAATGTCCCGATCAAGCCATTAATATCGCCACCAAACGCCAAACTAAACTGAAAAACAATCCAAAGAACCGAAACAATGCCGTAGGTTACAAAAGACATACCCATGGAGTTTAGAACATTCTTTGTGCGCACCATTCCACCGTAAAACAAGGCGAGTCCTGCGGGCGTCATCATCATAACAAGCGCAGCGGAGATCAAAAGCCAAGCAGTATCGCCTGCACTAACGACACCTGTTGATGCAAAAGCACTAATAGGCAAGAAAAACAAAATCGAGATTAACATAACCTTCCTTAACAATTTCATACAGAACCTCCCGACGTTTTTCCCGAAAATAGCATAGATAGTTCCACTATTATTAAAACAATATTTTTTAAACATGTTCTCACTGTAAATACACCCTATGTTTACATTTTTGTAGATAAAATTACATTATAATTCAAATCCTTTTTCCGTATGAATAGCTATATCGAGGCCTTTAAGCTCATCTTCATCCGATACCCTCAATCCTGCAGTTATAAGTGATATAGTTTTAATGACTATGAATGTTACAATAGAAGTATATGCAATAACAATAATAACACCCAGTATTTGAACAAAAAACTGATGCACATTTCCATAGATTAAACCGCTTGAGCTACACATTTTAGGATCAGCAAAAATCCCAGTGGCTAAAGCACCCCATATTCCATTTACACCATGAACACCAAAAGCATCCAAAGAATCATCGTAGTCGAATTTGAATTTCAAATATGAAGCCGAATAGAAACCCAAAATCCCAGATACAATCCCTATAACCATCGCACCTAATAAGTTCACATAGCCAGCCGCAGGTGTTATAGCAACGAGACCTGCAACTGCACCAGAAGCAACACCTAAGACTGTAGGGTGTCTATTTTTTATCCATTCAATGCCCATCCAGCTAAGGGCAGCTATAGCAGCTGCCGTATTTGTGTTTATAAACGCCAAAGCGGCGCTACCATTTGAAGCCAAAGCACTTCCAGCGTTAAAACCGAACCATCCAAACCACAGCAAAGCTGCTCCCAATGTCGTTAAAACTATTGAAGAGGGAGGCATAGCGATTTTTTTAAAGCCCCTTCTTTTACCTAAAACAAAAGCAAAAACAAGCCCTGCTACTCCAGCATTAATATGAACAACAGTTCCTCCGGCAAAATCCAAAATACCTAATTTTGACAAAAATCCGCCACCCCATACCCAATGGGCAATAGGAATATAAACAAACGTTGCCCAAAATAGACTAAACAAAACCCATGACGAAAATTTCAACCTTTCTACTACGCTACCACTTGCTAAAGCTACTGTTATCGCAGCAAATGTCATTTGAAAAGTAGCAAAAATAAATACTGGTACGGAGCCAGACAAACTGTTGGGTAATATACCCCCCATAAAAACATAATCAAAGTTTCCAATTAAACCTTTGATATCAGGTCCAAAAGATAAACTATAGCCATAAATAACCCAAACTATACTCACTATACAATAAGCCACAAATGACATTGCAATTGTATTAAGAACATTTTTTGATCTGCTCATACCACCATAAAATAAAGCTAATCCCGCGGGAGTCATAAACATGACAAGAGCTGTTGCCGTAATCATCCAGGCTGTATCCCCGCCATTCAGTCTCACAGTAGAAGCAAAAGTTGTTATTGGCAACAAAACAAATCCAATAACTCCAATAAACCATCTAAACAGCCTCACCATCTACCTCCATTGTCCTTATTTTTACCGCTCTTCCAACATCCCACATAAAAATCTGACTTTTGTTAGCATATTATATTCCTTTATTGTTATAACAATATTTTATTAGAAAAATAACCTTGTTTTATACACAATTATGAACATAAAAGTATAATTATTAACAATTTTGTTATATTTTAAAAACACGACAAGCAAGATAAATCTATATATTGAGCAACTAATTCCTTGACAAAATCAAGCATGTTTTACATACTCATCAATGTTTTTTGGGAGGTAGAAAATGGGTATTTTAAGGGGTTTCAAAGATATTTTGCCCCAGGAGATAAGAAAATGGCAAAAGCTTGAGAAAGTAGCTAAAGAAACATTGGAATCCTTCGGTTATAAGGAAATCAGAACGCCAGTTTTGGAGAAGACATCCCTATTTGCAAGAGGTGTGGGTGAGACAACAGATATCGTTGAAAAGGAGATGTACACTTTTTTGGATAAAAGCGGTGAGTCGGTAACATTAAGACCAGAAGGCACAGCTGGAGCTGTTAGGGCATACATTAACAATCACCTTGAAAACTATCCTTTCAAGAAATTCTATTACATAGGACCTATGTTCAGGTATGAAAGACCCCAAAAAGGTAGGCTTAGGCAGTTTCACCAAATTGGTATAGAGGTTTTTGGCATTCAAAACCCCGCAATTGACGCCGAAGTTGTATGCGTGGATAAAATCATGTTAGATAAACTGGGCTTAAAGAATTTAAGAATAGAGATAAACAACATAGGCTGCCCAAATTGTAGACCCAAGTACTTAGAAAACCTAAAATCTTATTTTGAACAGCACAAAGACAAGCTCTGTGATGATTGTAAAAGACGATTGGATAAAAACCCTTTACGCATATTGGACTGTAAAAACAAAACTTGCAAAAGTATTGCCTCAAATGCTCCTAAGATACACGAATTCGTATGTGATAGCTGCAAAACACACTATGAAGGTGTTAAAGAAAATCTAACTAAAATTGGTATAGAATTTGATGAAAATCCACATTTGGTCAGAGGTTTGGATTACTACACAAAATTCGTATTCGAAATCATAACGGATAAATTAGGTGCTCAAGGCACAGTTTCTGCTGGCGGTAGATACGACAACTTAGTCGAAGAATTGGGCGGAAAGCCCACACCAGGCATAGGTTTTGCCTCCGGCTGCGAGAGGCTAATAGAACTTATGAATTATAATGAAGAACAAGACATCGATTATTACTTTGCTTGTATGGAAGATTACATAACATGTTTAAAATTGGCTAAAGAACTCACATATAAAGCCAATAAATCCGTATATGTTGAGTACGAAAACAGAAGCCTAAAATCTATGATAAAGAAAGCCGACAAGATGAAAGCAAAGTACGTTGTAATATACGGTGAAAACGAGAAAGAAAAAGGTGTTGTAACCGTTAAAGACATGAAACAATCAACGCAAGAAGAGATAAAAATAGAAAAATTTTTGGTAAATGAGGTGGAAAGATGGCAATTGGAAGCTTGAGAAGAACCCACTACTGTGGAGATGTAAGGGCAAGCGATATAGGAAAAGAGGTTGTGCTTTTTGGTTGGGTTCAAAACTGGAGAGACCACGGCGGTGTTATTTTTATAGACCTAAAGGATAGGGAAGGCATCGTTCAAATAGTGTTTGACCCATCAGTAAATGAAGAAATTCACAAACAAGCGTCAAAACTCAGAAGCCAATACTGTGTAGGTGTAAAAGGAACGGTAAGACATAGACCTGAAGGTGCAGTAAATCCAAATCTGAAAACGGGTGAAGTTGAGGTTGTTGCGAATACTCTGAAAGTTCTGTCCGAATGTGAAAATTTACCTTTTCCCGTTGAAGAGTATGTGCATGTAAATGAAGAGGTTAGACTCAAATACCGATATCTCGATTTGAGAAAACCGACAATGCAAAGGAATTTGATAATAAGGTCAAAGGGAGCATTTGCCGCAAGGAAATTCTTAAACGAACAAGGATTTATAGAGATAGAAACGCCAGTGCTAACAAAGAGTACACCAGAAGGTGCAAGGGACTTTTTGGTTCCAAGCAGACTATCTCCGGGCAAGTTCTACGCTTTACCACAGTCGCCCCAACTCTTTAAGCAGTTACTCATGGTTGCGGGTTTCGACAAATACTACCAAATAACGAAATGCTTTAGGGACGAAGATTTAAGGGCAGACAGACA
>WFRG01000105.1 GCA_015486705.1 Hippea sp.
ATTGCTGCCGCTACAGGGTGTTTCGAGGTCTCCTCAGGATTATATCCATACACAAGTTGGAACGTTCCGTGGATACATACTGCTTTCGAAAATGCTGCAAGTACAATTAGCGGTATAGAAGCAATGTATAAAGTTTGGAAAAGAAAAGGCAAAACCAATAAGGATGTAAGATTTATAGCACTTGCAAGTGACGGCGGAACATACGATATAGGTCTTCAGGCCTTATCCGGTGCAATTGAAAGGGGTCATCAATTCCTATACATCTGCAATGACAACAACGCTTACCAGAACACAGGAAACCAGAGGTCATCTGCCACACCATTTGGTGGCTCAACAACTACATCCCCAAACGGCAAAGTAAAGTTTGGAAAAGAACAGCCAAGAAAGGATATTGTAAGCATCATCGAAGGACATCATTTACCCTACACGGCGCAGGCTTCTCCATCAAACTGGAGAGACTTAATGAATAAAGTCAAAAAAGCACTTGACGTAAACGGACCAACATATCTCAATATCATCGAGCCTTGTACAACCGGTTGGGGATTTCCACCAAATATGGCAATAGAAATAGCCCAGCTTGCAGTGGATACATGCGTCTGGCCATTGTATGAGGTAATAAACGGCAAGGTCGTGATTAACTACAAACCAAAGAAAAAATTGCCTGTAACAGAGTATCTGAAACCACAAAAGAGATTTGCTCATCTGTTCAAGAAAGGTAACGAATACCTGATTGAAGAGTTCCAGAGACAAGTTGATGCCCACTGGGAGTGGTTATTAAAAAGAGAGGAGTGCGGCATCGAGTACGGGGCAACAAAAGAAGAGTAAAACTCGGCGGCTTTATGCCGCCTTTTTTATTCAACTAAATGACACGCCAAAACTTCACCCACAAGGTACAGCGAGCCTGCAATAACAACATTCTTAAATTCCGATGTTAAGAGTTGATTTAATGCTTTGTTTACGCTTTCAAAAACCCTTATCTCTCCATTGAAATTTTCACGCCTCAAAAAATCCTCTATCTCATAAGGGTCAACACCGAGCTTATTTTTTATACCTACAGGACAGATACACTCAAAACCATCCATAATTTGCCTCAAGCCCTCTTTCCACCTCTTTGTTGTCAGGCTTGAGAAAACAAGAACACTGTTGTTACCAAAAACGCCCTCTCTTTCAAGCAATTTCTTCAAATTAACCGTACCAGCTACATTGTGGGCACCGTCCAAAACCACCGTTTTGTCATTCACTTTCAAAACTTGAAATCTTCCAGGCCAAAAGCTCCTTTTTATGGCATCGTATCTCAAGCCAAACCCATATTCTTCGTTCAAAACATCTATAGCAAGGAGCGTTACGGCTATATTGTCCATATTCACAGCATTTTTGACGCTTAAACCCTGCGCCTTTTTCAAATACCCATTATCAACAATGTAAACGGGGACCTTAACGTCTCTTTTGATTACATCCACAACTCTATCATCGTTCCTTGACACAACACCCAATCGTTTTATTATCTTCGACTTTGTAAGCGCTATATCTTCAATCGTTTTCCCCAGATGCTCCTCATGATCAAGGGAAATGGATGTTAGAACGCTCAAAATCGGATCAACGACGTTTGTTGCATCAAACTCTCCGCCCATGCCCACTTCCAACACGGCTACGTCGACACCAAAATCCCTAAACACCAAAAAGGCAAGCACCGTTAGAAACTCAAAGTACGTTAACCCTTCAAAATTTATGCCCTGTATGAACTTCGCATATTCAAGCAAAGTGGAAAAATCAACGGGTCTATTGTTTATTCTGATCCTCTCATTGGGCAAAATTAGATGCGGCGATGTGTACGTGCCGCACACATACCCACTTGAAACAAAACAGTCTGTTAAATACTGACATACACTCCCTTTGCCGTTTGTACCGCTAACCAAGATGGATTTAAAACAGTCTTGGGGGTTGCCAATTTTCAAACAAAAGGCCTTGATCCTATCCAGCGTCAAATCCATCGAATACGGATCGAGGCTATTGAGAATATTGTTAAACTCCCTATAGGCTTCAATCTCATTCATCTTTTAAGGCTATAGCAGTGGCATACAACCTTGAGTGTGATATGGAGATCTTCACATTGCTCAACTTCCCTTTCACAAAAACACATGGTCTCCCACTGCCCTCATTCACTATCTCTATGTCTAAAAAACCAATTTTACCGTCAAATACCTTTATCACAGCCTCTTTTGAGCAAAACCTACCTGTCAAGCACGGATAGGGGTTACTTTTAGAAAAACAATAGTCTATCTCTCTTCTCTTGAATACCCTATCCAAAAACCTCTCGCCCCACCTCTTGTGCGCATTCTTTATCCGTTCGATCTCTTCAATGTCTATACCAACTTCCATCTCGCCTCTTGAATTAACTGCCTCATTAAGCGTATCGCCTCTTTTAGTCCTACAAAAACACTTTTGGCTATGATACTGTGGCCAATGTTTAACTCCTCGATCTCCCCAATTGCAGCCACAGGCTTTACATTCTCATAGGTTAAGCCGTGTCCGGCATGCACATGCAATCCCAAAGATTTAGCGTATTTACAGGCATTAACAAGCTTTTCAAGCTCTATCTCCCTTTCCCTGCCGGGTTTTGCGTTGGCATAGCTGCCCGTGTGGAACTCAACGGCGTCTGCACCAGCGTTTTTTGCCTCATCAACCTGCC
>WFRG01000106.1 GCA_015486705.1 Hippea sp.
TATACACCCTTTGAGTTTTTCTTTTGCCCTAACAAAGGCTTCTCCTATGTTCCAGCTTATTCTTTGATGTTTAACCTTCGGTGCTGGGCTCATGTTATACGCCACGCCATCTATTATTTCCCACCTCTCATCATCTGGCCAGTTGATATAGTCACTGTATGAATACCTTCTCTTTTCTCTCTTTGCTAAAATCATCTTTATACTCCACAATATGCTTTTTACAATTAGACAAATTAAACTCCCCTTTATAAATTCTATAACAAACTAAATCATTGTCAACAAAAACCCGACTAAAAAAACAATTTCCATAACATGGCAAAATCCCTTAAATTATTATAAAATTATTCCCATGAAGGCAAACGTTAGTGAAATCTTCTACTCAATTCAGGGTGAAGGTATAACGATAGGCTATCCAGCCGTATTCATTCGCTTCTGCGGTTGCAACTTGAGATGCCCATTTTGCGATACAAAATACGCATTGAACTGCGAAAATTACATCGAATACAAAGAAATAATGAACCAGATAAGGCGGTTTTCTGTAAGAAGGATCATCTTCACGGGTGGTGAGCCTGCACTACAGGATGACTTCATAGCCTTTTTCATAGGTAAAAACCCCGATCTCTTTTATCAAATGGAAACAAATGGAACGGTACTGCCGCAAAAAAGCATATTACTCTTGGATCACATAACCGTAAGCCCAAAGATGTTTGCTTTAAACATCGATGTATTAAAAGAATTTAAAAACAAAGCCCGATCCATAGAATTCAAATTTGTCGTAAGCGAAAACTTTGACGAAGAAATCGAGCTTATCCGCAAGATTGATTTAAAGCCTGCTGTTTTCCAACCCATCTGGGAAAATGAAAGTTTGAGCGAATATATACAAAAAACCACTAAAATCATAGAAAAAACCAAAGAAAAAGCACCATCCATAAGGGTCATACCACAGATACACAAAATCCTATACGGAAACAGAAGGGGGATATAATGAACAAAGCAATTGTTATCTATTCAGGTGGCTTGGATTCAACAACTTGCTTATTTTGGGCTTTGGATACGTTTGACGAGGTTCATACAATAACTTTTGACTATTCCCAAAGACATTCAATCGAGATAGAGTATTCCAAAAAAACGCTAAAGCTCGCAGAAAGCACAAAAAACAAAAAGATCCGTGCCCACTACTTCAAAATTGACCTATCACAAATCGGAGGGAGTGCGTTAACAGATTTATCAATAGATGTGCCAAAGAATAGAGGAGAAGAAGAGATATCAAACGGCATTCCCATAACGTACGTACCTTTTAGGAACGGTGTGTTTTTGAGTATTACAGCGGCAATGGCCGAAAGATACGAAGTATATAACATAATCGGTGGTTGGAATATGCTTGATTACTCTGGATATCCAGACTGCAGGGATGATTTCCTAAATACATTTGAAAGGGCAATAAACTTGGGCACAAAAGCCGGTGCAACAGGAAAAATGTTTAAGATACACACGCCTTTGATTAAAATGAAAAAATCAGAAATTATATTGTTTGGAAAGAAACACAAAGCAGACTATTCCTATGCCTATTCTTGCTATTCTGGTAGAGAAGTTCCATGCGGAGAGTGTGATGCATGTATATTGAGAGCTAAGGGGTTTAAAGAAGCTGGGATAGAAGACGACTTTCTAGTAAGGTTAAAAGATGAAGGCCATAACGGCGCATAAAAACCCCGACTTTGATGCCATAGCAAGCTGTGTAGCAGCAAAAAAACTTTATCCGGATGCCGTTATTCTTTTCCCGAGAATACAGCAAAAATCAAAAATGAACTTCATGCTGCAATCGCTAATATACCCATTTTTGGAAGAAACTGAGGATGTCGACTTAAATTCTATAGATACACTAATCGTTGTTGACACGCACTCATCAAAAAGGATTGAGGACAGATACAAAAACGTGCTAAAAAAAGCAAAAATCATCTGCTTTGATCATCACACAGAAGGGGATTTGAACTGCGAAGAGTCATATCTTGTGAACTACGGCGCAAATACAACTCAAATGGTAGAAAAAATCATTGATAAAAACATTGAGATAACAGATGAAGAGGCAACACTGTTTATGTTGGGTATATATGCAGACACGGGCAGGTTAACATACACCTCAACCAAACCAAACGATATAAAAATCAGTGCATATCTTTTAGAAAAAGGAGCTGACTTAGAAACGATTAAGAGTGTTCTGGAGGAAGCGTTAACGGAAACAGACGTCATCTTGCTAAACGATTTAATAAAAAACAAAAGGGTATTTGAGGTTAGAAATAAACGCATTGTTCTCTCTTTTGCTTCAATAGATGAATATATTTCTAACGTGGCGGTATTGGTAACAAAACTTATATCTATTGATGATGTAGATGCTGCAATATGCGCATTCCGAATGGGCTCAAACATCTACGTTATTGGTAGGTCAAAGAATGAAGGTGTGGATGTAGCAAAAATTTTAAAAAATATTGGAGGAGGCGGACATCCTCAAGCAGCGAGTGCTTCTGTAAAAAATGCTACACTAATAGAAGTAACCGAAAAGTTAAGTCAAATAATCAAAGGTTGGCTATTTGATCAAATCAAAGCAAAAGATATAATGAGCTTTCCGCCTAAATTTGTATACAGCGATGATACAGTGGGGTACGTGAACGAACTCTTTTCAAAAAGCGGTATGAACGCCTTTGTTGTCCTTAATAGAGCAACAAATACGGTGGAAGGTATAATAACAAGACAAGTAGTAAACAAAGCAATGTTCCACCATCTAGAGGAAAAACCTATCGGCTTTTTTGCAAATACAGAAATTAAATCGGCTGACGAGAGTGAAACATTTAACAGAATCAAACAAATCGTGTTAGATGAAAAGCAAAGGCTCATACCGGTGGTAAAAAACAACAAACTCATAGGTGTTATAACAAGAACAAACTTGCTTAAAATCCTAACAAAAAATGTAAATAATGAAAAACCACTTAAGCAGCAAAATATAAATTCTAAGATTAGGAAAATTCTACCGGAAAACATACTAAATTATCTAAAAGCAATTGGAGAGAAAGCAAAAAAGATGGGTTATGAAGCCTACCTTGTGGGAGGAATTGTTAGAGACATAATCCTTGAATATGAAAACTTGGATATTGATATAGTTATAGAAGGTGACGGTATAGCGTTTGCAAAGGCATTTGCAAAAGAAAATGGAGCGAAGGCGGCAACGCATGATAGATTTAAAACAGCAACAATTGTAATGCCAGACAAAACGCGTATAGATGTGGCAACAGCAAGGGAAGAGTATTACAATTTACCAGGAAGTTTGCCTGTTGTCGAAAAAAGCTCCATAAAATTAGACCTATATCGAAGGGATTTTACAATAAATGCTTTAGCGGTAAAGCTTCATGACGATTTTGGAGACTTATTGGATTTTTTCGGCGGATTAAATGACATAAAAAATAAAAAAATCAGAGTGTTGCATATGCTGAGCTTCATAGACGACCCAACGAGAATGTATAGAGCTGTTAGGTTTGCTGCAAGATTTGGTTTTGAAATTGGAGAACAAACGGACAGGTTAATTAAATATGCCGTTGAACTTGGGGTTGTAGATAAAGTTGACAAAGTTAGAATCTTCAATGAAATTGTTCATATACTGAACAACGACAACGTCGCAGACAGTTTTGAGATGCTAAAAGAATACAAACTTATTAGAGCTTTGAATAAAAATTTGATTATAGAAGACAGAATCTTAGAATATTTAGATAAAACAGAGGAGATTGTTAAAAGTTGCTCTATATTCTGCAAAGGTAAGAAATTCAAACGTGAGAGGGTCTTTTTGATAGTTTTGGAGTATCTATTTAGGAAATCAGGAAGTTTCACTGAATCCATAAATGCAGATGCCCAAACATTATACTTTGTTAAGAAAGTAACTAGGCAAATACCCGAAGTAAATGGCGTTATAACAAAAAAGGAAGTTACAAACTTAGAAATATACAACACGCTAAACAAATTGCCTTTGGAAGGTATAATGGCACTGTATGCCCTAGCCAAAGATAACAAAAAAGTAGTATTGTATCTTGAAGAATTAATGCACCAAGAACCTTTAATTTATGGGAAGGATATTATAAAATTGGGATTTAAACCGTCTAAAATCTTCTCAGAAATCATAAAGGCTGTATTTGAACAACAATTGTTGGGCAAAATTGAGGATAAATTCCAAGCCATTGAGTTTATAAAGAAACATTTTGGAGACAGAATTGAAGATAGAGATAGAGATTCCTGATTGGTTGGAAAAGTTCAACAAAACCAGCAAAATATTTGAAACAGACAAAGAAAAAATGGAATTTGTTATCAATATTGTTAAAAAGAATATTGAAAATGGTGGTGGACCTTTTGGAGCTGCTATCTTTAATATAAAAACTGGCAAAATCGTATCCTGTGGTGCAAACTTAGTCTTACAAAATAACCTGTCTGTGCTCCACGCAGAGATAGTCGCTATTATAACAGCTCAAAACAGATTTAAAAATTATAGTTTGTCAAAAATAGGGCGTTTCGAACTATTTTCATCATCTGAGCCATGCGCCATGTGTCTTGGGGCAATTTTGTGGAGCGGACTAAACCGCGTAGTCTGGGGCGCACCATCTGAAGTGGCAAGGGAAATAGGGTTTGATGAAGGGCCCGTGTTCGAAAGCTCGTGGGAATATCTAAAAAAGCGGGGAATAAAAATTGAAGGCGGCCTCTTGAAAGATGAAGCCGCCAATACTTTGAGATACTATCAAAAACTCAATAAAGTTGTCTACAATCCTTAGAATACCTTAAAAATTACCAAGGATAATTGAGGTATATAGGTAGCAAGTAACAGACCCATTAAATAAACAATAAACCAGGGTATACTTGTCTTTGTTATATACTCTATACTCTTGCCGGTAATTCCCATAGCAACAAATAAATTAAGCCCAACCGGTGGTGTAATTTCACCCAAACCCATGTTTATCGTATAAATAATACCCAACTGTATTGGATTAACACCAAGATGCATGGCAACAGGGAAAAAGAGCGGTGCAGTAACCATAACTATACTTGATGGCTCCATAAATGCCCCAAATATTATAAGAAGGACGTTTACACCAGCCAAAAATAGTATCTTGCTAACATGAGCACTAATTATCAAATCGGACAGATATTGAGGTATCTGCTCAATTGTGAGAAAGTAAGCAAATAGCATTGCATTTGCAATAATAAACAAAATCATTGCACTTGTAGCTGAAGCCTTTAAAATTACCTGCGGAACCTCTTTCCAACTCAAATCCCTATAAATAAATTTGGCAACTATAAAGGCATACACAGCGGAAACAGCTGCAGCCTCTGTTGGAGTAAACATGCCAGAATAAATACCACCGATAATAATTACAATAAGCATTAAAGCCCAAAAGCTTTCCGCCATTGCTTTTAGTTTCTCTTTTATGGGTGCAGGTTGTTGCTTTTTAAAACCAGCTTTTCTTGCCATAATATAAGTCAAGGTCATCAACATACCCGTAATAACAATGCCAGGAATTACTCCCGCCAAGAACAAATCTCCAATAGATTGGTCAACCGTAACACCATAAACAATCAGAACTATAGATGGAGGAATCAAAATACCTAAAGAACCAGCCGTTGTAATAGAACCAATAGCAAATGTGTCGTTGTAGCCTGCCTCTCTAATTGCAGGTATCATGATAGAGCCAATAGCAGCAACCGTTGCAGGTCCAGAACCACTAACAGCCGCAAATATTGCGCAGGCCAAAATTGATGTCATAGTTAAGCCGCCAGGTAAATGTCCCACCATTGTGTGGGCGAATTTTATTATCCTCTTTGCCGTGCCCCCTTCTGACAAAAAAGCCCCTGCTAACACGAAAAACGGAATTGCCATCAAGGCAAACTTATCCAATGCGGTAAATAGCTTTTGAGCAATTGCTATAACCGGCAAGCCTGCAAAATAGTATATAGAAACCACGGCTGTCATACCCAAAGCAACAGCTATAGGTATATCTACAGCTATCATGAAAAATAACAATCCGGCAACAATAAGCGTCATCATTCTAATATACCCCCTTCACCCATTTCCTCAAGCTCAGATGAAGCCCTAATTTTGAGTTGCTCTCCAGGGGTTAAAATTATCTCTATCAATTTTATGAAAACTCTCCACGACGCAGTTGCCATTGCTATTGGAACAGCAAGATAAATTATCCAAAAAGGTATTCTCAGGTTTATCGAAACCTGGCCTGTCATGTAATCAAATCTAACAAGGTTAACACCCCAAATTGTAAGCATAATCAAGAAAGAAAGAACGACTAAGGTAGAGAATATAGTAACACCCTTACACAACTTTGCAGGAAGGGCTTTTACTATAGCATCGAACGACATGTGCATTCCTATTTCAAAACCATAACTTGAACCAAAAAGCGTCATCCAAATAAATAGATACGTAGTAAGTTCACTCGCCCAAACAAAGCTACTATGAAATAGATAGCGAGCCACTACGTTTACAAAGGCCGTTAGTGTAGCCCCTGTTGCAAGCACTATCATTAAAAACTTATCTATCTTTCCCAACCACTCATCAAACTTTTTGATGGCGTTCATAATCCTCCCCATATTAAAAAAGGGAGAGACTCCTCTAGCCTCTCCCCTAAAGTTTTTCCACAAATAGCTGCTTTTTTATAGACCCTGACCCTCTTTAATTGCCTCTTCAATTAAATCTTTACCAATAGTTTTGTAGAACTGTGGATAAATCTTAACAAGTGTTTTTCTCCAGACCTCCCTCTGCTCTGGTGTCAAAACTACATCCTTAACTTTAGGATCTTTAAGAACTAAAGCTCTCTGCTTCTTTGTCAACTCTGCTGCTAATTTCCACTCGTACCTTGTAGCATCTTTTACACACTGATTTAAAATTGTTCTAATCTTTGGTGGCAAGCTATCCCAGAATTTTGCGTTCGTAACAAGAACATATCCTAAATATCCGTGATAACTCTCTGTAGTATAAGGTGCAACTTCGTAAAACTTCTTCGTGTAAAGGTTGCTCCATGGATTCTCGCAACCATCAACAACACCCTGTTCAAGTGCAGAGTAAACCTCTGAGAATGGAAGAACCTGAGGAGATGCACCCAGTGCCTTAAACTGAGCAGCCAAAACTCTTGAAGACATAATTCTAAATTTTAGACCTTTGCAATCCTTTGGAAGAACGATAGGATGTTTGTTGTTAGATAGAACTTTGAAGCCATTATCCCAAAATGCAAGACCGAGCATTCCTTTTCTTCTAAACAAGTTCAACAGTTTTTTACCTACAGGACCCTCTTCCACCTTATGCAAGTGTTTCGTGTTTTTAAACAAGAATGGCAAATCGAACAGTTGCAATTCTGGAATCCAACCAGTGAACTTTGCTGTTGCCGGGCAAGCCATCTGTAAAGCACCCATTTGAAGAGCCTCAACTGCTGCCCTATCATCGTAAAGCATAGCGTTTGGGTAAATTTTTACAATAACTTTACCATGGGTTCTTTCCTTAACAATTTTTGCAAAGTACTGAGCTGCCTGCCCCTTTGGCGTATCCATAGCAACAACAAAGCTGAACTTAATAACGATAGGTTTAGCAAACGAACCAACAGCAAAGGTAAGCAGTGCCGCAATAACTACCAACGCTGAAAACAAACTCTTTCTCATAAAACCACCTCCTAAAATATTAATATTTTATTTAACAACCCTTCCTTTGCGCATCAAAAGACGCTATTGCAATCATATCTTGAACCACTGAAGATGCAGCACCCATTTCAAGCACATGAGCAGACTGTTTCAAACCAACAAGTATAGGACCTATAGGATATGCATCCCCCATTTTGTAAAGCAATTTATAGGCAACATTAGCAGAATTCAAATCTGGGAAGACTAAAACATTTACATCTTTGTCGGCTAAATCACTAAACGGATAGAATTTACTGATAAGTTCCTTATCAACTGCTACGTTTGCCTGAACTTCACCATCCACGGTAATTTCTGGGTATTTTTGTTTAATGATCTCAACAGCCCTTCTAACTTTTACAGCCTCTTCTTGCTGGTTACTGCCGAAGTTCGAGAAAGACAGCATGGCAACCACAGCCTTGTTGTCTGTCAAATCCTCGTAGAAGCACGCTGCTTCTTTTGCAATAACAGCTAAATCCTCGCTCGAAGGATTCACATTAATTGTGGTGTCGGCAAATACGTATATTTTGTTTTTAACTATCATGATGTATAAACCAGCAACTACACTTCCCTCTTCCTTATCTAAAATTGTAAGCACTGGTCTAACGCCTGCAGGGTAATTATAGGTTTCTCCAATAATCATAGAATCTGCATCACCATTCTTAACCATCATGGCTGCAAAATAATTCGGCCTATGCCTTACTATATAAGATGCCTCTCTTCTTGTTAGACCTTTTCTCTTTCTTTGCTCATATAACATATTTGCATATTCTTCTGTCTTGTCAAAATATAGAGGGTCAACAAACTCAATTTCATTAAGCAATGAATCCTTTAAACCCAACTCTTTTATTCTCTTCTCAACATCATCTTTAGTAAAGCTTCTTGCGCCAACAAAAATAGGCTTAACAACACCTTCCTCCACAGCATCCTGAACAGCTCTTAAAATATTGGCATCTGTAGTCTCTGTAAACACAACTCTCTTTGGATCTAATTTTGCTTTGTTGTAAACATAACGCGTCACTGCTTTGGTCTTGTCAAGTCTCTCTAATAATTTTTCCTTATATTCTTCAATATCGAAATCACCTTCCAACTGGGCAACACCTGAATCGATAGCCGCTTTAGCAACAGCAGGGGCAACATACACTAAAGCCCTTGGATCGAAAGGTTTCGGTAATATATATTCAGGCCCAAATTTAAGGTTCTCAACTCCGTAAGCCTTTAAAACACTCTCAGGTACGTCCTCTTTTGCAAGCTGAGCTAAAGCTTTAGCAGCAGCCATCATCATCTCGTCGTTTATTTGAGTTGCCATTGTATCTAAAGCACCCCTAAATAGGAACGGAAAGGCCAAAACATTATTAATCTGATTAGGATAATCACTCCTTCCTGTACCCATGATTACATTTGGATTAGCAGCTTTTGCTTCGTCGTAGGTTATCTCAGGGTTTGGATTTGCCATAGCAAAGATGATAGGCGGATCTGCCATCTTTCTAACCATTTCTCTACTTAATATATTTGCTTGCGATACACCCAAGAAAATGTCAGCGCCCTCTATGGCTTCCTCAAGAGTTCTTGCACTCGTATCCGATGCAAAATACTCTTTATAAGGATTCATACCGTCTTTTCTACCTTTATAAATAACGCCACGGGAGTCAACCATCACAACATTTTCCCTTTTTATTCCTAACCTTACAAAAAATTTAGCACAGGCAATACCAGCTGCACCCGCACCCGATACGACAAGCTTGCATTTGCTTAAATCCTTACCAGCTATCTCAACAGCATTAATCAGAGCTGCACCACTAATAACAGCTGTGCCATGCTGGTCGTCATGGAATACCGGTATTTTCATCCTCTCTCTAAGTTTTTCCTCAACATAAAAACACTCCGGCGCCTTTATATCCTCCAAGTTTATGGCTCCAAAGGTAGGCTCAAGGGAAGCAACAATTTCAACCAGCTTATCAGGGTCTGTTTCGTTTATCTCTATGTCAAAAACGTCTACATCAGCGAAGTTTTTAAATAAATTACCTTTACCTTCCATTACAGGTTTTGAGCCCAAAGCTCCAATATTACCCAGCCCCAAAACAGCTGTACCATTGGAAACAACTGCAACTAAATTGCCTTTTGATGTGTATTTATAGGCTGATTTTGGGTTTTTAGCCACCTCTAAGGAAACCTCAGCAACACCAGGTGTATAAGCAAGAGACAAATCGCCTTGGGTTTTAAGGGGTTTTGTGGGCTTAACCTCTATTTTGCCCGGCCTTCCCATCGAATGATATTCAAAGGCCATCTCCCTTAATTTACTGTCAGACATTAACTAACCTCCTCAAATCTTTTTCTAATATTAAGTTATATTTTAAATGTCATCATAAGTCAAACAAAATTTCAACCTACTTGATAAAATTTTTACCATAACATAATTTGAAAGGCACACCGTTGCTCCTATAGCAATAACAATAACAATTTGATAATAAACCGCTTGTGTAGGCTCTACACCAGATAAGATTTGTCCTGTCATCATACCTGGCAAAAATACAACCCCCATACCAGAAGCACTGGCAAAAGTAGGCAAAAGTGCAGCTTTTAAGGCCTCTCCCTTAGCAAAAGATACAGCCTCTTCTTCTGTAGCCCCAAGCCCTATAAGATCTTCTATTTTGCTTTTGTTATCCTTTATTTTTGAGAAAAATCTCTCTATACCAATTGCCGTTGAGTTCATCGAGTTTCCTATAACCATACCCGCAAGCGGTATAAAATATCTGGCGTTTAATTTATGCAAATGCACTATACCAAAAATGAGAATGATTAATATAACGGTTGATGAAATGAATATAGATAAAAATATAAACAGTGTCGCATATTTTATCTTTATTCCCGACCTTTCTACAACAATCCTTGAGGCGAAAAGAATCATGAAAAGAAAAATAACAACATTAATCACAGCATTGTCTATCTTAAATACATAGATTAAAACAAAACCTGCAAGAAATAGTTGAATGCTCATCCTCAAATAAGAAACAAAAATGTCTTTCTCTATACGTAGTTTTTCTAAATAAGAAACAACAAAAAGAACGGTAAGAACAAGATAGGAAATGATTAACCCATCTAATCCAATCGGTTTAGCCATTGTTAATAATTCCTTTTTTAGAAAAATAAAACAAGTTATCTGCGAATTCCTTAGCTATTGGGTCGTGGGAGACGACAATACACACTCTGCTTTTGCAATACTCTTTAAGAAAGCCATAAACCTTTCTGGAAACTTTATCGTCCAAACTCGCGGTAGGTTCATCAGCTAAAAATATTTTAGGTTTAAGCAATAACGCCCTAATCAATGCAACCCTCTGCAACTCCCCACCAGACAGTTTGCCAACATTTTCATCAATAGCAAACTTATCCAATCCAAATAATGTAAATAACCCTTCGAATAGGTTTTCATCAAATTTTTTTCCTTTGTTGTATTTCAACTCGAAAGGCTTTTTAATTGTTGATATTATTGTATCTTCTGTATAATATCCGCTTTGAACCATTAATTTACAGTTCTCTCTCACCCAAACCTCACTTAATTTCTTATCTTTAAAATAAATTTTTCCCTTATAATTCAAAAGACTGCACAAAGCTTTCAGAAACGTAGTTTTCCCGCTACCTGAGTCACCCATGATTAAATTAAAGCCTTTGCAAAACTCAATCGTTAACTCTCTCAGAATATTTTTATCGTTATAACTAATAGATAAGTTTTCAATAAATAAACACATTGCCCTTTTTTCTTAAATTATATACTATTATTTTGTATGGAATTTGCAAACTTTAATGCATATCTTACCGGACTTATCCACAAAAATTCCTTTAAAAAACAATTTGTTTTTAGTTTAGCAGAGTTAATAAACTCAGGTGTGCAAGATCCACTTTATGAGAAAAAATACACTAAAGCAAAGGGGTTAATTCATAGATACCCAGACAGGGTGGTATTAACAGTAACCAACAAATGCTTTGCATATTGCAGGTTTTGCTTCAGAAAAAACAACTGGAGAAGCTTTTCAGGTTTTGAGCTTGAGGAATCAATAAATTACCTAAAAAACAAAAAGCACATAAGAGAGGTTTTAATATCAGGGGGAGATCCTTTTACGTTACCTGACAAACAAATCGACAGCATCTTACTTCAACTATCTAACTTAGACAACATCGAAGTGATAAGAATAGGCACTAGGGTATTTACATCTAATCCTCAAAGGATAAAAAAAGAGACGGTGGATATTTTAAAAAAATATAAAAACCTTTGGCTTGCGATTCACATAAATCATCCAGATGAAGTAACTAAAGAGTTCGAAAAGGCTATTAGCATAGTGGCTGACTCCGGCATACCCATAATTTCACAAACAGTCTTACTTAAAGGTATAAACGACGACCATCAGGTCTTAAGGGAGTTGTTTTGCAGGCTCGTCAAACTGAGAATAAAACCTTATTACTTATTCGGCTGTGACCAAGCTTTAGGAAACGAGAGATTTAGAGTTTCAATACAAAAATCACTAAATATAATGAAAAAACTACGTGGTAATATAAGCGGTCTGTGCATGCCAGTTTATGCGTTTGATTTGCCAAACGGAGGAGGAAAAATCGTTTTAGAACCACAAAATATTACAAACAAAGAAAAAAATATATACAAGATAAAAAATTTCGAGGGGAAGGAGTTTATATACAATGACGTTTGAGATTAACGATTTAATAAGAAGCATAAAAAGCAATTCAAACCTTGACAACCTTGGAATGATACTTGTTCATAACGGTATTGTTAGAGGGACATCAAAAAACGAAAAGCCCATTACAGGCATGATAGTTGACTACAATGATAAAAAACTCAAAGCACTTAAAGAAAAGGTGGGGCAGCTTGAATTTGTAGAGTCAATTGAAATTACAATAAACAAAGGAAAGCTAAAGGTAGGTGATGACATTATGGTAGTGGTACTTGCTGGAAACAACAGAAAACGGCTTATACCGTTATTTGAGGAAATAATAGAAGAAATCAAACAAAATATAGTGGAGGAGAAAGAAATATGAAAAAGCTTGCTCTTATAATCCTATTATTATTTACGTTCACGTACTACTCTAAAGCCTGTGTAGTATTCATATATCACAAAGTCGGTGATAACAGAACCCCGACAACTAACGTATCTATAAAAAAATTTAAGGAGCAAATGGCATATTTAAAAAATAACAACTACAAAATACTTCCTCTAAAAAAACTCGTCAATCTACTTAAAAACAGGCAAAATCTGCCTAAAAAATGTGTTGTATTAACATTTGACGATGGCTACAAGAGCATTTATTATAACGCATTCCCCACTATAAAAAAGTATAACTTCCCTATAACAGTTTTCTTGCCAACTGAGGCCATAGAAAAACACTACCCAGATTACCTAACTATGCAACAGATAAATCAAATGAGGACCTATGGCGTTGACTTTGAATCACACAGTTACTCACATCCCCGTTTCACATCACCACCAAAAGGTGTTAAAGGAAAAAGCTACTACAATTGGGTTAGAAACGATATTCAAAAAAGCATAAATTTCTTTGTAAAAAATTTTGGATACAAACCGTATGCATTTGCTATCCCGTATGGAGACTACAATAAAACAGTTATAAAAGTTGCAGAGGATTTGGATTTTAAAGCCATTTTTACACAAGACGCAACAAACTTAGACAAAGATACTCCTCTCTGGCTAATTCCACGTCAGCCGATTTTAGGGAAATATTGGTCTACAATGGCTCATTTTAAAGAGGTTCTAAGCGAAGGCTACATAAATCTTAAAAAAAGACTGCCTGATATAGGAATTTGTCCTAAACAACCAAAAATAATCGGGGGCGTGGTAAAAAATATAGACAAATATAGTAAAAAATCATTTATGGTATATGTTAGTGAACTCGGCTGGAAAAAGGCAATAGTTCAAGGAAATCTTGTATACATTAGATTGAACAGGCCATTAATAAGGAAAATAGAAAGGGTTGGTTTAGAAGCAAAAACTAAATCTAAAAAAACATCAAAGGTTTTCTGGATGATAGAGCCCAAACAATAAAGGTTGAATTTTTGCCGCATTATGTTTATACTTCACACGCTAAAATGTATTGGAGGTAAGTAAAAATGAAAAGGACATTTCAACCGCACAATAAACCAAGAAAGAGAACCCACGGTTTTAGAGCAAAAATGAGAACTGTAGGCGGAAGGAAGGTTTTATCAAGAAGGAGAGCTAAGGGTAGAAAGAGATTAACGGTTTAAATCTCAAGGTAAAATATAACTCTCTTAAAACTGCCGAATTTAAGGAAGTTTACACAAATGGGGAGAAATTCGTTACTCCCTATTTTGTTTTGTTTGTTTTACCCAACAGGGAAGAATTTAAAGTAGGTGTAGTTGCAAGTAAAAAGATAGGCAAAGCTGTAAAGAGAAACCGAGCAAAGAGGAGGCTGAGGGAAATTATAAGATTATCTCAACATGAAATACCAAAGAAAATATGGATTGTTATGGTTGCAAGACATAGTATTTTGGATGTTGGTTTTGAAAGAGTAAAAAATATCTTTATTAAGCTATTAAATGAAAATATTAAGGTCAATTAATTTTTATATAGCAAATGCATTAATATATACGATTAAATTCTATCAAAAATTTATTTCACCTATGAAACCACCAAGTTGTAGGTTTTATCCCACATGTTCAAATTATGCTATTGAAGCAATAAAAAAATTCGGACCGTTCCAAGGAGGTATGATGGCTATATATAGGGTTTTAAGATGCGGTCCTTGGAGTGCAGGAGGCTATGATCCACCTGTAAAGCCACTATTTACATTTAAGAGGAGAGAAAATGGAAAATAATAACAACAATAGAAATTTACTTATTGCTTTATTAATAACAACACTGTTGATAATCGGTTACACGTACTTTTTTCTACCTTCACCAAACCAAACCTCGAAGGTTGAAAAAAAGACACCAACAAAAAAAGCTGAAACTAACCGCATTGTAAACAAAACTACCCCCGCACAAAACACTCAAAAAATAAAACCCATTATCGTAGACACTAAAAATTATACTATGAAAATATCACCGTTGAACGGCTCTATCGTATCTTTAACCTTAAAAAAATATAAAATCAACAACAAAAGCGTAGAGTTAGTA
>WFRG01000107.1 GCA_015486705.1 Hippea sp.
ATATTTGTGATATTTTCATGAAATCTATTCCTTAATAACTGTTGCCCTCAAAACCTCTTCAAGCGTTGTAACGCCTTTCTTTACAAGTTCAAGTCCGCTATCCCTCATAAACCTCATACCGTTTTCTTTAGCCTTCTGCCTGATCTCATCAATAGGAGCGTTTTTGTTAATTAGACTCCTTATATCTCTATCTATCTTCATAACTTCATAGATACCAGTCCTGCCCTGATAGCCACTAAACTTGCATTTTTCACATCCCTCACCTTTATACAAGACAATGTCTTCATCCAAACCCAATCTTTCGATTAGCTCTTTTTCTGGTCTGTATTCAACCTTGCAATACGGACATATTTTTCTAACCAATCTTTGGCCCACAACACCAATTAAAGATGTCGAGACAAGGTAATTTTCAATTCCCATCTCAATCAACCTCACAGCACTCGATGCTGCATCGTTCGTGTGTATAGTGGACAAAACCAAATGACCCGTCAGCGATGCCTGAATGGCAATCTCAGCCGTCTCCTTATCCCTAATCTCACCGATCATGATTATGTCCGGGTCCTGCCTCAGTATATACCTCAAAGCATTAGCAAAAGTCAGTCCAGCTGATTCATCGACATTGACTTGGTTTATCAGTTTAAAGTTGTATTCAATCGGATCTTCAACGGTGATTATATTCTTCTCCGGCGTATTGAGCTTGTTCAGTGTCGCATACAGCGTGGTTGTTTTACCTGAACCCGTTGGACCAGATATTAATATGATGCCATAGGGTTTTGAGATCATGTCTTCATAGATATTCAAGCTATACTCATCCATGCCAATGTTCCTTAAGTCAAGCAAAGCCTTCTCTCTGTCTAAAATTCTCAAAACCACCTTTTCACCATAATTCGTTGGAAGTGTGGAAACCCTGAAATCTACATCTTTAAAATCCCTTTTTATCTTGAATCTGCCATCTTGCGGCAGTCTCTTCTCGGCTATATTCATATTTGACATAATCTTCACCCTTGAAATAATAGCAGGGTGCAATACTTTACTTAGGCTTAAAACCTCATGCAATATTCCATCAATTCTGTATCTAACCCTTAAAACGTCCTCATCTGGTTCAACGTGTATATCGCTTGCCTTTTCAGACAAAGCCTTAGCAATTATTCCATCGACAAGATTGACAACGGACGCATCTTCAGCTAAGTTCCTTAGCACGTCTTCATCGCTTCCACTCGACAGTATCTTCTTTTCAACATCATCAACAATTTTATAAAGCCTGTCTTCTGTTCCATAAATCTTCTCAAGGGCACTAAAGAGCTCTTCCTTCGACATTATTGTCGGTACAACCTCTTTGTGCGTTATCCTGCTAATCTCATCAAGAGCAAAAATATCCGTTGGGTCGTTTGTGGCAATTGTTATCTCTCTATCGTTGAAGTCCACAGGAACAACCTTAAACCTTCTGGCAAGTTTCTCAGGCAATGCCTCTTTAAGAGGTTTTTCAAACTTTATATCCTTCAGTGTGGTTTTTTCTATTCCTAACTGCTCGGCCAAAACATCGGTTATTGTCTGCTCATCAACATATCCAAGTTCAATAAGCGTCTCACCAAGCTTTTTGCCTTTGTTTTTAGACTCGTTTAATGCAACCTTGAGTTGGGCTTCTGTTATATAACCTTTTTCTTTTAATAAATCCCCAATCCTAACCTTTTTCAGCTTTGCCATAAAAACACCTCAAATGCACTCATGGTGCAATCTCTTTCCACTCAATAACCCTATCCCTGCCACGGTATATGCCAAAAAACGCCGTACCTTTTGTATTGTTGTCGTAAAGCCAATTGTAAAATATAGCCTCACTGCTCAAATCCACATCTATACTGCCGTATTTGTCTAAACCAGGTGGTGAGAGAGTCAGGCTACCCTCTCCTGTGTCTATTCCATTCACAGAGCTAACAGATGTATCATTATCCAAGAGATTGCCTGTAGAATTCTCAAGCACAAAATCGTTTTTACTCAAAATCGTACATACGTCATCCTCGTTTAATTCCCATTGGGCACCATTCCAATATTGGGTTTGCACCTTCAATGTTAGGGCTTCATTCCCCGGACCATAGTTGTTGAAAATTTTTAGCCTTCCATATTTCATTTGTGTGCCAGTAACAGTTATGTTATCTGGGCAGTTTGCACATGTGACATTGTCAGAATCGGTCACGTTGTCTATACTAAAGTGAAATTCTGGTGAAAATGGAGCAATTTTTGAGTCGTTACCCCTTACATAGGTAATATTGTCGCTCCCAAAAGTGTATGTTCCGACACCGTTTCCTTTTTTAAAATCAGGTGTTGCCCGCTCTACATCTATACTGACCTGTGTTTTATTGTCGTCATGTTGTGGATTTTCTATTTTAATGTCTGAGGCTTTTAGTTTGAAGAAAAAACCCTTGTAGTTTAGAGTGGTTTGATTGTCCTTATTCTTGGCTCTGACATAAAAAGAAGGCTTGGTGTCATAGGCAGTCTGTTGGCCAATATAATTAAATGTGGTGCAGTTGTCTTTGAGTGTACCATTGTCTATAACATCAACATAAAAATGGTCAGGTATAAAGCGCCCAGCCTTTTTATTAACACTTATAGAGCCTGCACCTAAATAATTGCTGTCTATAGATTTCAAGTCTATCACTCCAACCTCGCTAAAGCTCTCTTTAACTGTAGCCGAACCTTTACTAAATTCACTTGTATTGATTGCCGTCTTACTCAGATTGTC
>WFRG01000108.1 GCA_015486705.1 Hippea sp.
GTTTAAAAGTTTACCACGTTGGGTATTCGCCATAGGGGTATAACTCGTCTTCTATCTCTATCAATCTGTTATATTTGGCAATCCTTTCACCCCTACAAGCAGACCCTGTTTTAATCCAACCCGTGTTGCACGCAACTGCCAAGTCTGCAATAAATGTATCGGATGTTTCGCCGGATCTATGAGATATGACTAAATTATATGCTGCATCTTCACCCAATCTTATGGCATCAAGCGTCTCAGTTAAGGTTCCAATCTGGTTTGGCTTTATCAGTATGGCGTTTGCTATACCCTCTTCCAAACCCTTGTTGATCAGTTCAACATTGGTAACGAATATATCATCGCCAACAAGCATGATTCTATCACCCAACTCATCCGTGAGCTTCTTCCATCCTTCCCAATCGTTTTCGGCTAATCCGTCTTCTAAAACGACTATGGGATACTTTTCTACAAAGTCTTTGTACAGGGCAATCATATCGTCACTTGTTAATTTTTCACCGCCAACAATGTATTTTCCGTCTTTATAGAACTCACTCGATGCAGGGTCTAAAGCAAGCGCTATATCATCCATAGGTTTATAGCCTGCTCTTTCTATAGCTTCAAGTATCAACTTAATAGGTTCTTCGTTCGATTGCAAATTTGGTGCAAATCCACCCTCATCGCCAACACCCGTAAATAGGCTTTTTTCCTTTAGAATACCCTTCAAAGCCCAGAATGTATCTGAAGCCATTCTGATTGCATCTTTAAAACTCTCAGCGCCAATCGGTGCTATCATAAACTCCTGAAAGTCCACGTTATTATCCGCATGTTTGCCACCGTTTAAGATATTCAAAAGCGGTATAGGAAGAAGGTTTGCGTGTAAGCCTCCCAAATATCTGTAAAGCGGTATATTGAGCTCATTAGCTGCTGCCCTTGCACACGCTAAAGAAACTGCTAGTATAGCGTTTGCTCCGAGGTTAGATTTATTTTTTGTTCCATCAAGTTCAATCATTGTATTGTCAATCTCAGTTTGCTCAAATACATCTAGACCAATTACCTCGTTTGCAATTTTGTCATTTATGTTCGATATGGCTTTCTGTACACCCTTACCTCTATACCTTTCTTCGTTGTCTCTCAGTTCAATGGCTTCGTTATCACCCGTGGAAGCGCCGCTTGGCACCTCGGATGTGCCTATTACATCATTATCCGTTTTCACCGTACATTTAATCGTTGGGTTTCCTCGTGAGTCCAAAATTTCCAATGCATAAACATCTACTATTACACCCATATTTTCACCTCCAAAATTTTATGGCACAAATACAGACTCTACAAAATCTCGTGCATTAAACACCTTCAAATCCTCTTCCTTTTCACCTATTCCGATGTATCTAATCGGAATCTTAAACTCTTCACTTATAGCAACAATAATGCCACCTTTTGCTGTACCGTCCATTTTGGTTAGAACTATACCAGTTATACCTAACGCTTTGTTGAACTCACGTGCCTGGTTTATGGCGTTCTGACCAATTGTCGCATCCAATACAAGTAATGTTTCATGTGGCGCCTCGCTGTATGCTTTTTTGACGGCGTTTTTAATTTTTATAACCTCGTTCATAAGGTTTTTTTGAGTATGCAACCTGCCAGCCGTATCGATAAAGACAACGTCTACATTCCTTGCCAAAGCGCTTTTAACACCGTCAAAGGCAACAGCAGCCGGGTCTGCACCTTCATCCTGCTTAACAAACAATGACCCAGTTCTGTCTGACCATATTTTGAGTTGATCTATTGCCGCCGCACGGAAAGTATCTGCAGCAACAAGCATGACCCTTTTACCTTTTTCTGTGTTTAAATCTGCCAATTTTCCAATTGTCGTAGTTTTGCCCGAGCCATTTATGCCCGCAACAAGGACAACAAACCCCTTCTTTCTGATTTCTAAAGGCTTTTCCACCTGTTTCAAGATTTCCAGTATGATCTCTCGTATCTTAAACTCCACATCCCTTCTTGTCTTTATACTACCATCCGATACGCCCTCATCTATTGCTTCCATGATTTTCATCGTTGTCTTTACACCAAAATCTGACTCAATCAACAGCTCTTCTACAAACTCTAAATACTCATCGGTTATAGGTTCATCTTTTACAGACTCTTCATGGATCTTCTTTGTAAAACTATCCTTTGTTTTAAACAGCTTTTCAGATATACTTTTTAAAAACCCCATTATTTTTTCTCCATAAATTTTCTCATCTGTCGTTCTCTTTTACCAAACATCCAGCTTTCAGAAAATAAGATTCTTTCTAACTGCATTCCATCATCCCTTGGTATAAATCGAGATTCTTTGGCAAGTCTTTTTATGTGTTTTATAAGTCTAATATCATCATCCTTTAATTTATTGCAAAATTCCATTACTTTTTCCATTAAAATGGATTTATCGTAGATTTCATTGACGAGCCCTATGTCTTTTGCTTCTTTTGCGTCTATTTTTTTCGCAGAGAGCAACAGTTCCAAAGCTTTATTGTAACCAACAAGCCTAACCAATCTATATGTTCCGCCCCAGCCTGTCGTTACGCCAATAGCCTTTTCCTTGAACTGAATGAATATGTCGCTCCTTGCAAATCTCATATCAAATGCCAAAATGATTTCAGATCCACCACCTATGGCAGAGCCGTTCATGGCGCAGATTGTCGGATAATCGAGGTCCTCAAATCTGCTTAATATGTTGTGCATATTCAACGCCATACTGAATGCATCTTCCTTCGTTGTAAGCGTCAAAAAGTAACTGATATCACCGCCAGCAGAAAACACATTCTCACCGGCAGATTTTACAACCAATGCTTTTAAAGGTTCTTTCTCGGCGAAGTTTAGGAAATCGACCATCTCATTCATGTATTCCTTGTTTATCGAGTTGTGCTTTTCAGGCCTATTCAACGTTAGTATACCAATATCACCCTCTTTTTCAAACTTCAGATACCCCATTTTCAAAACCTGTACGGATATTTATATACATCCTTTTCTGTTATAATTGCATCGATTAGTTCCGCATCTGTCAAATCAAATGAGTAATAAACAGCCTTTGAATCTTCGGGTGCAAAGTACTTATCACCAATCTTTAAAACCTCTTCTGCATCCCTTTCTTCGACGGGTATTTGGCTTAAATTGTCAATCGTTCTGTCAATGGTTGACTCAGGCGCAGCGACAACAAACGTTACGCCATGCCTTTTGCACATGCTCGCAAGGCAATAAGTGCCAATCTTATTTGCCGTATCACCGTTTCTTGCGATTCTATCGGCGCCAACAACAACGGCGTCAACCAGACCTTCCCTAAAAAGCATACCGCAAGAGTTGTCCGTAACAATTTTATAATCTATGCCCTCATTTTTCAGCTCAAATGACGTTAGTCTCATGCCCTGTAGGTACGGTCTTGTTTCGTCCACATAAACCACATCCAAAAGCCCCTTTTTGTGCATCGTTTTAATTATACCGAGCGCCGTTCCTATGCCACCCGTTGCAAGCGTCCCTGTGTTGCAGTGGGTTAGAATCCTCTTTTTACCTTTTAGATACTCAGAACCAAACTCACCTATCCGTTTGTCCTGTTCTTTCTGAATCTCCCAAATGCCAATAGCCGTTGCCCTCAACTTCTTTGTCAGCTTGTGCAAGGGTAACACGTGTTTTTTCTCTTCCTTCATGCCCTTTAGTTTCTCAAGAGCAAAAAAGAGATTTACCGCTGTGGGCCTTGTTTTTGAGAGACAATCGTAAGCGTAGTTGAACCTTTCCTCAAACTCATCCCAATTTTCTGCTTCTTTAATGCCCATGTAAAGCCCTATTGCCGCTGTAATGCCAATCAAAGGTGCTCCCCTTACGGCCATATATTTGATAGCCACACAAACATCGTTAACATCTTTCGCTTCAATATAAACCTTCCTCCACGGCAGCTCCCTTTGGTCAAGTATAAGAAAGGTGTCGTCATCCCTAAAGATTATAGGACTATATCCATCCATTCTCTTCATACCACTCAAAACTTTTCTCTACAGATGAGCACATGTCCCATTGTGGCTCGAAATCCAGATATGTCTTAATTGTATCGTTATCGCACGTCCACGCCTTTGGCAAGATTTCCCTAACTTTATCCTCCGTAAACGGCGATCTTTTAGAGCTAAACCTTGCTGCAATCCTTATCAAACCCATTGGCGGTGTTGCTTTTATCATCCCTTTGCCTGAAGTCTTTAACAGGCAGCCGGCTAAATCATTGAAATGAATCGTAAAGGAAGAGGCGTAAAAGACCTTCGGGCTTTTGGTTTTGAACTCAACGAGCCTTTTGAGTATCTCAACCAAGTCATCAATAAAAAGAAAGCTGTAGGTTCTATCTATCACGGGGGCGATACCATATTTTGCAAGTTTAAATAGTGGCAATGTTCCGTTATCGTAAGGACCAAAAATAATCGGTGGTCTCAAGATTTTTACGTTCTCAAAACAATATGTACTTAGAATTTCTAATTCTCCCAAACGTTTAGAATTGCCGTAATGAGAAACAGGTCTATTAAAACCATCAGGACCTCTTGCTGATAAGGAAGAAACATAAATAAAATTCTTAATTTTATACTTAGCTGAAACCTCTGCTACATTTTTAGAACCTAACTTATTCACATTGTATAGCTTTTTTAAATTGTGAGCGTTTATAACACCAGCTATATGCAAAACAGCATCGTATTTGACATATTTAAAAGCATTTTCTAAACTTTCATTATCGGTAACATCGCCTTGCATGGTGTGTACGCTGTTTCCAAAGTATTCTTTAGCTGCATCCAAATTTCTCACAAATACGTATACTTCATGCTTTTCCGACAATCTCTTTACCGTATTTACACCAACAAATCCTGTAGCTCCAGTAACTAAAATCCTCATATCTCTTCTTCCATGGTAGATGCTAAAATCATAAATTTTTGCTGTATCTCTTCGATCAGAGAGATTGGGTTATCTGTATAGAATCCTATAAGTTTTGCAGAGTTTAGGCTGTTCACTACTTCAGTGTTTTTTATTTTTTCCTTCTTTCCAACTCCAATTAAATTATTAACTATGAAATCTGCAAGATTAACAAGTGCCGACTTTTTTAGAAAATCCGATGTGTTTTTTATTGTAAAATTTAGGTGGTGAAATGATACAGCATCTATAATACTTTGCTCGAAATTCCAACTCTGCAAGAGGTAGCCTCCTACATCGGCGTGGTTGTAACCAAAAACTTCTTTCTCTAAAAACCTTATTTCTTTTCCGGAATCGTATGCTTGTTTAAATATATCTTTATAATTTGTAAGTTCGCTTTTCTTGTAAACTATCTTTCCTATATCATGCAAAAGCCCAGATATGTATGCTTCTCCTTCATCTGTTATGTTTATCATAGAATTTATAACAGAGCACCCAACAGCCACAGCCAACGAATGCCCCCAAAGTAGCTTATCTATTTCATCACTAACTTTAAAAGCATTCTTTGCACTAATCATAATTACAATTTTCTTAATTTCCTCAAAACCTATTAGAGTTATAGCATCTGATAGCGTTTTTACCTTTCCTGAGAAATTATAATAAGCTGAGTTTGAGATTTTTAAGATATAAGCCGCCAGCACAGGATCTAATGCTATAACCTTTGCCAACTGGTAAGAGCTTAAATCATCACTTTCAAATAATTTGAGTATTCTTGTAGCAACTTTCGAAAAACTGAGCTTTTCCTTTATACTGTCTACCAA
>WFRG01000109.1 GCA_015486705.1 Hippea sp.
GCAGACTCGTTCGATGCAATAATTACGTCAAGACCTTATAAATCTGCAATGACACTAAATAGGGCAAAGCAGGAACTCATCGACAATGCGGGTAGTCAATTTGACCCAGAGATTATCAAAAAGATTGAGCCGTACATCGAAGAGATGTACAACATGGGCAAAGAGATAGAAAAGCAAAAGGTGAGCTTATTCCCAGAGGATATTGAAGAGATAAGAAAAAACATATTCTTTACCGACTGGCTCACAGGCCTTCTAACCATTGACAAATTGGAAAAGATCATTTCTGAGCTGATTTTGGAAAATATTGAGTTCTCGCTCTGCATGATGGACATCGTGAACTTCTCAAAGATTAGGTATGAACTTGGGAAATCAAAGGCAACAGACTTAATTCTCAATATATCTGAAATCTTAAAGGAAAATATCGGAGAAAACATTGCTCATATAGATGAGGACAACTTCATGTTTATACTCAAAGGCACAACAACACCAGAAGATATATTGGAAGAATTGTCGCATAATATAGCCAATAAAGTAGGATGTGAAGTAATCTATACTTATGTAAACTACCCGACAGAAGGTAAAAGCTTAGAGGAACTCCTATACATAATTAAGTCAAAAATTAAAAAAGTCAGAAAAAGCAAATATTAAAGATTTCCTTTTAGAAACATCGGAATGCCGCTTACCATAAAAACTACAACATCTGAAAGGCGCGCCACCTGTTGATTTAACTTACCCAAAACATCTATGTAATTCCTCGCAAGCTTATTTTCAGGTATAACGCCCAAACCCACCTCATTGGAAACAACCACAACATTGAACGGGGCTTTTTTAAAAGCTTTGACAAAGCTATCCACAAGCTCGAGCCTATTAAAGAAAAGCAGATTGCCACACCAGACGGTTAAACAATCAATTAAAGCAATATCACATTTCACGTTTCTTAAAACCTTTGGCAAATCTACGGGCTCCTCTATCGTCTCAAATTCACTACCCCTTTCACGCCTGTGTTTTTCAATCCTAAGTCTCATCTCATCGTCAAAACCTTGAGCCGTTGCTATAAAAACCTTTTTACCCTCAAATTCCCTTGCAACCTGCAACGCATAGCTGCTCTTGCCCGACTTAACCCCACCTGTTATAAAGATCTTTCTGCTCATTTAACTGTTTCCCAATTTATCGCTATTTCAATTCTACGAACGCAAAGCCGTAGTGTTCTTCCATCAACAATTCGCCATTCTTCTTTTCAACCTTAAAGATGGAAGAGTTGATCGGTATGACCATAATTGCATTCTCTTTCATGGCGTTTACAAGCACTTCAGGTAACTCTCCTGCTGCCGCAGAAACCAAGATCCTGTCAAACGTTCCGCCGTCTGGTGGAAGTTTATCGGCATTGTAGATCTCAACATTGTCAAAGTTATATTTCTCAAGATTACCCTTGCAAAATTCCACCAACTCCTTCACTATCTCGACGCCAACAACCTTGCCCTTCATGGCAATTGTTGCAAGTAAAGCCATTGTCCAACAGCTACCACAGCCAACATCCAATATCAAACTATCCTCTTCGGGTTGCAAAAGTTCAAGCATAAAAGCCACTGTATAAGGTTGTGATATGGTCTGACCTTCTCCAATGGGAAGCGGAAAATTACCGTATGCAGAATCTAAAAAGCCTTTCCTCACGAAATCAGCCCTATCTACTTTTAAAAACGCCTCAATAATTCGATCGGTTTTCAAAACACCCCTGTTTATGAGATGGTTAACCAGTTCTCTGTTTGATCTGAAACCGCCAAACATTTCTACCTCTTCAAAAAATCCTCAAGTTTATGCAATTTTACACTCTCGGGGTTAATCTTTTTTATCGACTCCCATATCTTCTTTAGCTCTTCATTCCTTTTACTTGAGTATTTTTCTTCATACATAACTCTATCGGCCTCAGAAAACAGCTCATCTGGTGTACTAAACTGACCATTTTGTACTGCATAACCAATAGACACGCTTAAGTAAGGTTTATTGTCTTTTTTGTTCTCCATCAAAAGATTTTCATTTATTCGCTTAATGCTCTTTTCTACCCCAGCCAAATCAGTGTTAACCATTAACAACACAAATTCATCCCCTCCAATCCTTGCAGGTATATCCACAGCTCTAACAGATTTTTTTAATATAGACGCCATTTTTCTAATCAACCAATCACCCCATGAATGACCAAGCAGGTCATTCACCATCTTCAAGCCGTTTATATCGAATATAACCAGTGCCAAGGGATAACTGCGTTCATTAAAAAATCGCTTTAGTTCCTCTTTAAAAAACCTTCTATTATAAAGCTCTGTCAAATCATCGTGCAAACTTATAAACTCAATTTCCTTTTCTTTTAAATATTTGTAGGTTATATCTTTGAC